>WTHY01000141.1 GCA_011522945.1 Alphaproteobacteria bacterium | reverse complement strand
CAAAAATACCCGGCACCGGTGAAAATTGTTGTGCACGGTTGGTTGTATCAGCCCTCGTAGTTACTGATAGCTGCACCGAAAACACTACAATAACTAAGCCCATAATGCTTTTAAAGCGCATCATAAATATCCCTCTATCTTAATGTTGCACTGATGATGGAATCTTTAAATCACTAATTTAACTTAAAATTTCACTAAACTATATAGCTAAAATTTAGGCTACGCATTGGCCGATTAACAAAAAACCGGTGAGACCGCTACTGGCTAAAATTACAGATCATTAGGTAATAAAAATTTGCAGGACATTAGAAATTCTACGTTCTGTATTTATGGTTACTTTAGGTAAGCAGGTCCATTGTTACAGCGTCATTAAAACGATTTTTTCAAAATTAATAACCTAAACTTCCTCACAGGAGTAATAATACGATCTTATCGATTTAGATCCAATTATAAGCAACCATGGGTCCAAAAGGAAGTTTTAAAGCTGATTATGTTGCGTTTCTATTTTAATCATGTCTAACTTTTGACAATTCTTTTTGCGGTTTTTGCATGTAAAAGGATTTCGGGGACTTATGACATTTGATTATATTATAGTTGGCGCAGGCTCTGCAGGGTGCGTTTTGGCAAATCGCCTGTCTGCACGTCCTGATATCAAGGTTGCAATCCTTGAGGCAGGCGGTCGCGACCTGTTACCTTGGATTCATATCCCCGTTGGGTATTTCCGGACAATGGGCAACCCTGCTACAGATTGGCGATATGAAACAGAACAAGACCCTGGCTTAAATGGGCGGTCTATCAAATGGCCGCGCGGAAAAGTGTTAGGCGGCAGTAGCTCCATAAATGGCTTGTTATATGTGCGAGGCCAGAAACAAGATTTTGACCATTGGCGTCAGTTAGGCAACCATGGTTGGGGCTGGGATGATGTATTGCCGCTGTTTAAACGTTCTGAAAACTGGGAAGGCACGCCGTCTGAAGATCGTGGTACAGACGGCCCCCTACGCGTATCAAAAAGCCGAGTTGAGCGTAGCATCATCGAATCTTGGAATGAAGCCGCCATTCAAGCAGGCTATCCTAAAGCAAAGGATTATAATGGTGCTGACCAAGAAGGCGTCGGTCATTTTCAAATGACAATGCATAATGGCTTACGATGCAGTAGTGCAGTCGCCTTTTTAAACCCTGCAAAGAAACGACCTAATCTTAAAGTATTCACCCACGCCCATACAGAAAAAATCTTGTTTGAAGGCAAAAAAGCTGTTGGTATACGCGCAAAAATCAAAGGCCGGGTGCAAGAGATACGCGCTACCAAAGAAATCATCTTATCGGCTGGTGCCATCGGCTCACCGCAAATATTGATGTTGTCTGGCATCGGTGACGGCGTAGAATTACAGCAACATGGGATTGACGTTCTTGTTGATTCCAAAGGCGTTGGTAAAAATTTACAAGATCACTTGCAAGCTCGTCCCATTTATAAATGCACTAGCAGCACCATTAATACAGAAACCAGAAACATCTTCCAAAAATTGGGCATAGCCCTTCAATATGCGTTCAATCGCAGGGGGCCAATGGCCATGGCTGCCAGCTTAGGCACAGCCTTTCTAAAAACCAGGCCGGAACTTGAAACACCAGATATTCAATTCCACCTTCAGCCTTTTAGTGCAGATAATCCAGCAGATGGGCCACACCCATTTTCTGCCTTCACAGCATCTGTATTACAATTACGACCAGAAAGTTGCGGTCATTTAGAATTGGCGTCAGCCTCACCGTACGACTATCCAAAAATTCATCCAAATTATCTTGCCACAAAAACTGATTGTGACACCATTGTTGCAGGTATCAGAATTGCACGAGAAATCTGTAACACAGCGCCTGTTAATCAGCTTATTACAGAAGAATATACTCCTGGTCCTACCATTTCTGATGATGACTATAATGGCTTGCTTGATTGGGCACGAAGCCATTCTACAACACTTTATCATCCAACAGGTACATGTAAAATGGGCCAAGATGATATGGCTGTTATCGATGAGCGGCTTAAAGTGCGTGGGGTCGAGGGTCTACGCGTTGCTGACGCGTCTATTATGCCTGTTATCACCTCAGGAAACACGAATGCTCCGGCTATCATGATTGGCGAAAAAGCCTCTGATTTAATTTTGGAGGATGCCGCATAGCGAAATTCACGTGAAATAAACTCTCTAAAAATAATTTTTATGATGACAAAAACAAAGAGTTGTTTAGCGTTTTAACTAGATTTGAGCAGCTAACCTTCACTGCTCAAAATACAAATAGCATATGAAGGTATTATCGAGATGTGGGGAGGAATATATGTCCACAGGAACAAACTTTAAAAAAGGGGTCCTAGCTGCCGGTGTTGGCGCTATGGCCGTGCTTGCACCTTTAATGGCTGCTGCCAATGAAGTGCATATTCGTGTACAAGCTGTGCTTGGCACACAGACAACAGAAGTTCGCATGCTAAGAGACTTCATGGATGACGTAACAGCGCTAACTGGCGGTGAAGTTACATTTGAAGTGCTGCCTGCAGGCGCAGTTGTAAGCGTTGGCGACACACTTGATGCAGTTGATTCAGGCTTAATCGAAGGTGGTTTTGCTTGGACACACTATTGGTCAGGTAAGCACCCAGCAGCTATGCTGTTCGGCTCACCAGTTGCTGGTGCCGGTGTAGGTATCGATAACCTAGCCTTCTTGTCATGGTTCCAATTCTCAGGTGGTAAAGAGCTTTATGACCAGCTTTGGGACGAAATGGGCGTAAACGTAAAAGGCTTTATGCTACAGCCAGTTGGCCCAGAAGCTCTTGGTTGGTTTAAAGAGCCTATCAACTCAATGGAAGACTTCCGTAAGTACCGCTTCCGCACACCTCCAGGCCTACCAGGCCAGTCATATAAGGATATTGGTGTTGCGTCTGTTGCTATGGGTGGCGGTGATATCATGCCTGCGCTTGAAAAGGGCACAATTGATGCAGCTGAATGGTGTTGTCCGAAGCCAGATATGGACTTTGGCTTCCATAAGGTAATGAAGCATTACTACCTGCAGGGTCTACACCAGGTTGTTGTTAACGCTGACTTGTACCTAAACAAGGACGTGTACAACTCACTAACAGACCACCAGAAGAAGGCATTTGAAGTTGCCGCTAACGCGTCGCTATCAAAGGCGATGTCAGCACGTATCTTCGACAATGGTCATGCTCTGAAAGAATTGACAGAAAAGCATGGCGTTATCCTTCATGATACACCAGCTGACTACTTCACAGAGTATATGAATGCAGCAAATAACCTGCTTCAGAAGAACTCAGAAGAAAATGCATTCTTCGCTGAAGTATGGCAGTCACAAAAAGACTTTGCCGCTGTAGCCGTTCCATTCTGGGCAGGTGCTCAGACATCAAACGCTGCACTTGGTAAGGCATATGCTGACTCACTAAAGTAAGCGCAAACAATTTCGTCTCCCCGACATAACCATGTCGGGGAGATTTTGTTTTTGAAGATTTACCTGGGCATTCACCAGAATGCCTTTAACGCTCCATACAAAGTAGGGTTGATATGGCACAGGAACCAAATACAGCAGATCTGGATATTACAGATGAACTAATCGCTGAAAGACGAAGCGGTGCGCCAGGTGAAACGCCTGAAGATATGCATCCACTATCTCGCAAAATCATCGGCAGTATTGATATCTTCAGCCTCTGGACAGGCCGAATTACTTGTTTGCTGTTGCTGCCTGTGATCATCGCGATGGTTTACGAGGTTGTGGCCAGAAAAGTCTTTGTGGCACCGACCATGTGGGCGTATGACACATCACGTATGTTTGCTGGCGCGATGTTCATGCTTGGTGCAGGCTACGCCCTGATGCGCGGCGTACATATTCGAGCAGATTTCTTATTTAGAAATTGGTCTATACAAACACAGGCGCGCGTTGATACGCTCCTATATTTGCTGTTTTATTTCCCGGCGATGCTATTCTTTTTCTGGTTATCAGCAGAATATACATTGAAAAGCTGGCTTACCTGGGAACGCACAATGGATACTGCGTTAATGGCGCCATTGGCCCCTGCTCGCACAGCTATGCCGTTAGGCGCGTTATTCCTTCTTCTTCAAGGTATAGCTGAACTTCTAAGATGCCGTTATGATTTAGACAAAGCCGCAAGAAAGCTCCTTGATAGGACTCTGCCGCTATACGTCATCATATTAGCTGTTATCTTCTCAGAAACATTCTTTCCTGATCTACTGCCTCTAGGAGACTTTATTGAAGGTGGTATGAAGGGCGCATTTGGTTTTTCTGCCAAAACAATTGGCGTTATCATGATTGCGGTTATGCTCTTTGCCATTTTTGTTGGTTTCCCAATTTCCTTCACATTAATTTTCCTTGGATTTGTGTTTGGTGCCTGGGGCTTTGGTGGCAAGCTTGTCTTCTACCTTCAAACATTACAGTTCAACTCAGTAATGCTAGAACAAACGTTAGCAGCGGTTCCACTCTTTGTCTTTATGGGTATTCTGATGGAGCAAGCTGGCTTAATGGAACGATTGTTCACGTCAGTACAGCTCATGCTCTCTAGAACAAGAGGTGCTCTTTATCTTGCTGTATTATTCGTCTCTACAATTTTTGCAGCGGCGACTGGTATTGTAGGTGCCTCTGTGACGTTGCTTGGCATTATGGCAGCTAAGACTATGAATCGGTCCGGTTACGATGTGCGGTTAGCAGCTGGAACCATTACCGCAGGTGGCACGCTAGGGATCCTTATACCGCCGTCTATCATGCTCGTGGTCATGGGGCCAGTCCTTGAAGTGCCTGTTACTGACTTATTCGCAGCAGCCATTATCCCAGGCATTATGCTAGCATCTATGTATGCTGCCTATGCATTAATACGGTGCTGGCTCAACCCGTCTCTAGGCCCTATCCTATCAGAGGAAGACCAGCCTACGACCTCTAACTATTATTGGCTCGAAGCTATCCTAGTTATTGGCTCAATCATCCTGCTATTCACATTCATGATTATGGGATTATCAGGCAGCTTTGCGGGACTATTCCCATTTGCCTCAGTCTTAATCCCGGCAGGCTGGGTTGGTTTGATGTATTTTGGCTCTTTGTGGGTGAAAAACAATAAACCAGCAGGCTTTTTCTTCTCTGATTTATGGCATGAGTTCTTCATGGGGCTCGTACCACCCTCAACCCTTGTTGCCTTTGCCCTTGGCTCAATTTTATTTGGCTGGGCTACACCTACAGAAGGTGCTGCTTGTGGTGCATTTGGTGCGCTTGTTTTGGCGGCAGCCTATCGCAAGCTTACATTCCCGAGATTATTTGATGCCTTGATGAAGACATTGGAAATTTCTGTATTGATCCTGTTCCTGGTGGCTGCATCTAATTTCTTCGGCGCTGTGTTCTCACGTCTCGGAACGCCAACAATGCTAACCGATTTCCTATTAGCATGGGATTTATCACCTATGCTTATTCTGGCAATCATTATGGTTATGATTTTCTTACTTGGCTGGCCTTTGGAATGGGTACCGATTGTTTTGATTATCATTCCAATCCTTATCCCGGTACTTGTTAAGCTAGACATCAACCTTACTTGGTTTGGTATCCTAGTGGCGGTAAATCTTCAGACTGCCTGGCTCAGCCCGCCTGTCGCTCTCTCCGCATATTTCTTAAAAGGTGTTGTGCCAGAGTGGGACCTAAAGGATATCTATATTGGCATGATGCAATTTATGGTCATTCAAGTGATCGGGCTTGCACTTATCTTCACCTTCCCACAAATCGCATTGTGGCTACCAAGCTATATTTACGGGTAGGTGATATATTGATGACCTTATCGCAGGGCTGTTTAACAGCCCTGCCTTCACCTTAAGAGGAATTAAATATGCATAGAGCACAAACTTATCTTTTTGCGATTGTTCTGTTTCTACTATCGGCACTTCCAGTCCGGGCTGACTTCATCAGCGGCGATCAGCTGCGTTTATATTGTACATCACAAGATCCAAATGATGACGCAATCTGCATTGTCTATATCACTGGCGCGTTTGATGCCCTTACCTCTATGGACCAGCTTGCACAGACAACCAGTGGTGCAACACCGCAATTCTGTCCGAGCGCAGAAGTTGGTCCTGAAGAACTTAAGCAATTAACGCTAGCCTATCTCCAGCAGCCAGACACTAATCTAGACTTTGGTGCGAGCCTGTTGATTTGGGCAGCAGCTACTCAAGCGTTTGGCTGTGAGAAATAACGAATAATAATAAATCAGGCCAGAAAATGGTGTCTATAATTTTGTAATTCTATACTGGCGCGAAACTGGCTAAATTTTAAAAAATCCCTTGAAGCAATATGCTTTTTGGGGTTTTTTATTGCCCATGTTATGGGCCAATTTCATTTTTTAAAAACTCCAATTGTCGTTAGAGACATAGGGTAAAAGCAAGACGCATCCTAAAATTCCAAATGGCTGGAAATAATATAAGCTTTGTCATTCAAAACTATGTACGCCGAAAAATAACCGTAAAGCTAAACAACCAAATTGAGATTATTGGGCCGACACCAAAGGCAAATAAGAGCGTGCCAACCCCCACGACACCGCCAAGTGACCAGCCCAGCAAAACCACAATTATTTCGATACTGGAACGCACCCACATAATTGGCCTTCCTGTTACACGCTGCAAGCCTGTCATAAGCCCGTCACGCGGGCCTGGGCCTAAATTGGCTACAAGATATATAGCACTGCCAAGACCCACGCAGACGATGCCTAAAACCGCCAAAATAAATTGCCCTAAAAAATAGGAACTGACAGGTATATGAGGTAAGGAAATATCAATGACAGAGGCAATGATAATCGCATTCAAGATCGTGCCGATGCCCGGCAATTGTCGCAAAGGTATCCAAAAAACTAATACGGCAATACTGATAAGAAAGGTTGATGTGCCAATGCTCAAACCCGCATAGAGTGAGACACCTTGTGCCAGCACTGTCCATGGGCTTACCCCTATGCCTGCGGCAATCATGAAAGCCTCACCAAGCCCAAATATGACTAACCCAATACATAACAAAAGGAATGAGATGAGTGGTGGCCTTATCATTAAAGGATGAGGCGCACTCCAGAATAACTGTGGTACAGATTTTACAGTGAAAAAATCAGACAGGCGCATTGCATTACCTAAACAAAAGTGGCTTCAGAAGCCTAGCGCATGTGATGCGACCAAAATAGAGATAATCTCGTAACATCATAGATTTGTGGACAAAGTCCTATACGATCTCAACGCTCTATGAAATACCTGCCCCATTAAGAGTACGAAATATAAAAAGATGGCGGAGAGGAAGGGATTCGAACCCCCGAAGGGAGTTTCCTCCCTTAACGATTTAGCAAACCGCCGCCTTCAGCCACTCGGCCACCTCTCCGCAATAAGGTGAAAGAAGATTGGTGTACACCCCACGGCGTTTGCATGTTGTGTATAGGGGCTTTAACCCTTAGCTGTCAATTTGAAAAACAAGGCAATTTGAAAAACAAGGCAATTTGAAAAACAGGGCAATTTGAAAAACAAGGCA
>WTHY01000172.1 GCA_011522945.1 Alphaproteobacteria bacterium | reverse complement strand
TGTGTATAAGAGACAGTGATACTGATGTCGTCTTAAACCTGACAGCTGGTATGGGCGGGGATATGGTGTTTGGGTCTTCAGCTGATCCACTCCCCTTAAATACAGCTGGCACAGATATGGCAGGAGCAGCAGAGCGGGTGGCGCATGTTGCTGAATGCTTGCCAGAAATTTGTACGCTCGATTGCGGTACAATGAATTTTGCAGAGGCTGACTATGTGATGACAAATACGCCTGGCATGCTGCGTGATATGGCCAAACGTATGACAGATATCGGCGTGCGCATAGAGATTGAAGCCTTTGACACAGGCCATCTCTGGTTTGCAAAACAACTTGTCGAAGAAGGCCTCATCCCTGAGCCTGTGCTTGTGCAACTCTGTATGGGCGTGCCATGGGGCGCACCCAATGATCTGAATACGCTGATGGCCATGGTGAATAATGTGCCAGAGAGCTGGACATTTTCTGCCTTTTCCCTCGGACGCCATCAGATGCCCTATGTTGCTGCAGCAGTGTTAGCCGGCGGTAATGTGCGCGTGGGTCTTGAAGATAATTTGATGCTGGATAGAGGCGTATTGGCCACGAATGCGCAGCTTGTTGAGAGAGCTGCCAGCATTATTACCTCCATGGGTGCAAATTTGATGACGCCTGACGAAGTGCGGGCTGAATTACAACTTGAAAAGCGAGCCCCTAAATCATGAGCCGTTCAGTAGCAGCCATCATCGGAGGTGGTGTCATCGGTGGTGGCTGGGCAGCACGCTTTTTGCTAGCTGGCTGGGATGTTGTCGTTTTTGACCCTGACCCAGAAGCAGAACGCAAGATTTCTGAAGTGCTTAACAATGCGCAGGCAGCTGTGCCACAGCTCATTGACAAGCCGCTTCCCAAAGCGGGCAATCTGCAATTTGCAGCTAGTTTAGAAGAGGCTGTGTCGGAAGCCTCTTGGATACAGGAATCTGTTCCAGAACGGCTGGAGATGAAACAGGCTGTCTATAAACAGATACAGCAAGCTTGCCGCCAAGATGCCATGATTGGCTCCTCTACATCTGGATTTAAGCCAAGTGAATTAAACGCTGATGCAACCCGTCCAGGTCAGATCGTCGTAACACACCCTTATAACCCAGTATATCTGCTGCCCTTGGTTGAGCTTGTGGCGCCGCCTGAAACAACAGAAACACAGCTTGATATGGCAAAGCATATTTTAAGCTCCATAGGTATGAAGCCAGTGCATATCAAAGGCGAAATCGATGCCCATGTTGGTGATAGGCTTTTAGAAGCAGTCTGGCGGGAAGCCTTGTGGCTCATCAATGATGGTATCGCCACCACTCAGGAAATTGATGACATCATGACCCATAGTTTCGGGTTACGTTGGGCGCAGATGGGTTTGTTTGAAACATATCGTGTAGCAGGTGGTGAAGCTGGTATGCGCCATTTTATCAGCCAGTTCGGACCGGCGCTCGCATGGCCATGGACAAAACTCATGGATGTGCCGGAGCTAGATGACGCATTGATAGATAAGATAGCTAGCCAGTCTGATGCGCAATCAGGTGCCTATTCTATCCGTGAGTTGGAACGGATTCGAGATCGTAATCTCATCGGGTTTTTGCAAGTTCTTAAACGCCATAATTGGGGGGCGGGCGCCTTTTTAAATGCGCGTGAAGCCAGTTTGCCAGATGCGCCAGAAGCGCCAATCGCAGATATAAACCAGCCACTCAGATTATATACCGCAGAGGTGCTACCAGCCTGGATCGACTATAATGGTCATATGACAGAATTCCGATATTTACAGGCTTTTTCAGAAGCAACTGATGCGTTTCTGGGCGCTGTGGGTATGGATGCTGCCTATCTTGAAAAGGGATGTACCTTTTTCACGGTGGAAACGCATTTGCGGCATTTAGGTGAAGCTAAGCTCGCAGAGATATTGCCGGTTGAAACGCAAATTTTGATGGCAACAGAAAAGAAGTTGCATCTGATGCACCAGATGTACAATGCAGCTGGTGACGTGATTGCAACCTCTGAGCATATGATTTTGCATGTGAATAATAAAGAAGGCAAAAGCTGTCCGGCAGGTCCTGAGATATGGAGCAAACTAGAGCCGTTAGCGACAGCACATCAAAATCTGCCTGTACCAGATTTTATCGGCCGGTTTACCGGACAAAAAGCTTAAGAGAGTAAGATAATATGGATTTCGCACTTTCCGAAGAACAACAAATGATTGTCGACACAGTTCGCAGTTTTGTCGAGACTGAAATCTACCCGCATGAAGCAGAGGTTGATCGCACAGGTGTTGTGCCAGCTGAATTAGGTGCTGAAATTGCGAAAAAATGCCGTGAGATGGGTTTTTTCGGCTGCAATTTTCCTGAAGAGGTGGGTGGTGCTGGTCTTGATGAATTTGATTTTACGCTTGTTGAGCGTGAATTAGGACGTGGCAGTTATGCACTGACAGTTTTCTTTGGTCGGCCCTCAGGTATCTTGATGGCGTGTGAGGGTGAGCAGCGTGAGAAATATCTCTTACCTGCTGTAAAAGGAGAGAAGTTTGATGCACTTGCGTTGACTGAGCCAGGTGCTGGCTCAGATGTGCGCGGTATGCAATGTACAGCAAGGCCTGACGAAGATGATTGGATTATCAACGGCACAAAGCATTTCATCAGCCATGCAAATATCGCAGATTTTGTGATTTGTTTTGTAGCGAGTGGTGAAGAAGAAACACCACGCGGTATTAAGAAGAAAATCACCTGTTTTCTGGTAGATAAGGGTACGCCCGGATTTGAAATCCTCCCAGGATATGATTCGGTGTCTCATCGCGGGTATCAGAATTGTATCTTACGATTTGATGAGTGCCGTCTGCCATCATCACAGATTCTAGGCGAGCCGCATAAAGGGTTTGAAGTGGCTAATGACTGGCTGGCTGGTACGAGGCTATCGGTAGCTGCTGCCTCGGTGGGCAGAGCGCGCCGCGCCTTTGAAGAGACGCTCCCCTACCTGACAGAGCGCAAACAATTTGGTCAGCAAATTGGAAAATTCCAGGGCGTTAGTTTCCAGCTCGCAGATATGATTACAGAAATTGATGCGGCAGATTATCTTACGCTGGCAGCCGCATGGAAGCTGGCAAAAGGTCAGGACTGTAATCGAGAGATTGCCTCTGCTAAGCTTTACGCAACCGAGATGCTGGCACGTGTCACAGACACTTGTATTCAGCTGCATGGTGGTATGGGTCTTATGTCTGATCTGCCATTTGCGCGTTTCTGGCGTGATGCACGTGTTGAGCGCATTTGGGATGGCACCTCTGAAATCCAACGCCATATTATCAGTCGTGATTTGCTGCGTCCTTTAGGGGGCTAAGTGCATGGAAGAAACTGGGACAAGTTTGAAGCGCCTTCTGCAACCAAAATCCATTGCTGTATTTGGTGGCGGGTGGGCTGAAAATGTCATCAGTCAGCTACGCAAAACTGGCTATCAGGGCAATATCTGGCCTGTGCATCCAAAGAAAACAGAGGTGCAGGGGCTTGTTTGTTACAAGTCAGTGGCAGACCTGCCGTCAGCGCCGGATGCAAGCTTCATTGGCGTGAACCGCGCAATAACGCCTCAGATTCTATCTGAGCTTAACAGAGCAGGCGCTGGCGGTGCCATTTGTTTTGCCTCTGGCTTTGCTGAAACAGCTGCTGAAGAGGCAGAAGGCACAAAGCTGCAATCAGCACTTTTGGATGCAGCTGGCGACATGCCCTTTTTGGGGCCAAATTGTTATGGCTATCTGAATTATCTAGATACTGTCTGTCTCTGGCCTGACCAGCATGGCGGTGCAGCTATAGGGTCAGGTGTAGCTATCATTATGCAAAGCTCGAATATTGCCATCAGCCTTACGATGCAAAAGAGAAGCTGCCCAATTGCCTATATGATTGCAGCTGGAAATCAAGCTGCTGTTAGTCAGGCTGAAATTGCGCTTGCTCTCTTAGATGACCCACGGGTCACAGCAATTGGCGTGCATATTGAGGGCTTTGTGGATATTGATGGCTGGCATCGTTTGGCAGTAGCCGCGAAGGCAGCCGGAAAGCCTATTGTTGCGCTGAAAATGGGTAAGTCTGAGCAGGCTATTGAGGCAACAAGCTCACATACAGCCTCTCTGGCAGGGGATGATGCCGGGGCAGCGGCACTTCTAAAGCGGTTTGGTATTGCCCGCGTTGGTAGTCTAACAGCCTTTTTAGAAACGCTGAAATTACTCCATCATAAGGGCGCTATTCCAGCTGGTAAGCTCATCTCGCTATCTTGCTCAGGTGGTGAGGCATCCCTTATCGCAGACGCAGCCTATGCATTACCTCTGTCTTTTCCAGAGCTGACACCATCTCAAAAGGTAAAACTTGAAGCCTCTCTTGGTGGATTAGTGCATTTATCAAACCCGCTAGATTATCAGACCTATATTTGGGGGGATGTGCCTGTCATGCGTGATGTATTCACAACGGCTTTACACGGTGATGCAGAGTTTGGATGTCTCATATTTGACCCGCCTCGTGAAGATAGATGTGAGGCAGATAGCTGGGAGCCTGCCTTGGAGGCGTTTTTACAGGCAGCAGCAAAGACAGGCACGCCATCTGCTGTCATAGCAACCATACCCGAATTGATGGATGAGCGCTGGGCAGCACGCATTTCAGCTGGTGATGTTGTACCGATGGGTGGCGTTGAAGATTCGCTTGAAGCTTTAGCAGCGTCAGACTTTATCGCAACAGCCTGGTCGAGCGACTTATCAGAAATGGTGCCAGCAAAAGCGATCATATCACCTGTAAGTCAGCAGATAGATGAAGCTAAGGCAAAAGAGATGCTACGCAAAGCTGGGTTGCCAGTACCGGCCGGCTTCACGGCAAATAATCCTGAAGCAGCAGCTGCAAAAGCAAACGAGATTGGGTTTCCAGTAGTGTTAAAAGGTCTTGGTTTTGCTCATAAGACCGAAGCTGGTGCTGTTCAGGTCAATCTGACAGACGCTGACACAGTGCAAGCAGCTGCAGAACAAATGCCTGATGCACAAGGGTTTCTTGTCGAGGAAATGGTCAGTGATGTTATCGCAGAATTGCTAATCGGTATTGTAGCAGATCCAGCACATGGGCTTCTGCTTACAATCGGCGCGGGTGGTATTTTGACAGAAATTCTTGGTGACATACAAAGCCTGATCTTGCCTGCTACAGAAGCTGACATTAAAGCGGCCCTAGCCGCACTTCGTATCTCACCAATATTGTCAGGATATCGTGGTAAGGCCGGTACAGATATAGACAAATTGGCTACAGCTATATGGCAAATTTCAGCTTTTGCATTAGCCCATAAGGACAGGCTTGTAGAATTGGAAATAAACCCCTTCATGATTCAGACTTCAGGCGGTAAGATCGCTGACTGTCTATTGATGCTAAAAACAGAAGAGAATTAGATATGACGGACACGCCTATCACGCTTCGTAAAGAAGATGGTATCCTTGAAATCACCCTAAACCGGCCAAAGGCAAATGCCATTGATATGGCAACAAGCCGGCTTTTAGGAGACACCTATCGCGATTTCAGAGATGACCCAGAGTTGCGCGTAGCGATTTTTCGCGCAGCTGGAGATAAATTCTTTTCTGCTGGATGGGATTTAAAAGCCGCTGCAGATGGCGAAGCTGTTGATGACAATTATGGCATTGGTGGTTTTGGCGGCCTGCAAGAACTTGGGAATATGAATAAGCCTGTTATCTGTGCAGTAAATGGTATCTGCTGTGGTGGTGGTCTAGAGATGGCACTTGCATGTGATCTGATTATTGCCTCTGAACATGCTAGCTTTGCGCTTCCAGAAATCCGCTCAGGGACAGTTGCTGATGCTGCATCAATAAAGCTTCCAAAACGTATTCCTTATCATGTCGCCATGGATTTGCTGTTAACGGGCCGTTGGTTTGATGCAGAAGAGGCACATCGCTGGGGGCTTGTTCGTGAAATCGTCCCGCATGATAGCCTGCAAGAAAAGGCTTGGGAATTAGCACGTCTCCTTGCGTCTGGCCCGCCGCTTGTTTATGCCGCGATTAAGGAAGTTGTCAGAGAGGCAGAAAGTGAGCGATTCCACGATATGATGGGCCGTATCACAAAACGCCAGATGCCAACCGTTGATAGGTTATATGCAAGCGAAGATCATGCTGAAGGATATAATGCCTTCGCCGAAAAGCGTGATCCTATTTGGAAGGGCCGCTAGTCCTTATGGATAGGGTTTAGAGACTTGTTTCCCGCGCTTCGTCACGTCATCATCCATTGCGGTGCAAGACGTGATATGCCTATCTGTCATGTGGCTGCAGTTAAAGTGGGCTAGGGCAGATATAGGTACGTATCGATAAAAACAGTATCTTTTTTTACAAGATTGCATATTAGGGAAGATTAAATCTCAAAGATGCTGTAAAGTAACCGCCCAATTGGAATAAATCACAGCCAAGACCATTCTGTTTTTAACGACGTTATATAGGCAGGTTTCATACCAATTTTAGGCAGATGAATTTAGTAAACCTATAAAGTGAAGGTATAGGCGTATGCAGCTTCGCCGATGGCAACAAGACATTATTGATGGGTTCCCAACTATTTTGAACGCTCATCGTCGGTTTATTGTGAAAGCGCCTACAGGTGCTGGCAAAACCGTTTTGGCAAGTGAGATTATCCGCCAGTTTTATAAAGGGGAAAAAGTCATTGTGCTATGCCACAGACTCGTTCTACTTGAGCAATTGGAACGGGCCCTGGCAAAAGAGCATCGCGTTTGCAAGCTAAACCTTAATCATACAGAGGCTGCCTTTGCAGATTATGATGTGCTTCTATCAACAAGCACACGGGCACGTGATATATTAGATGAAGCTATAGAGCAGGCCAAACTCGTTATTATTGACGAGGCACATCGCGTCTCGCCAAATGGCACAGGCTATAAGCGCATTTTAGATTGCTTCATGGAAAAGGGGCGAGATGATGCGCATCTGTTAGGGTTGACGGCATCGCCTGAACGCCGCACAGCTGATCAGAGAGATCAGCTGTCTTTAGCCTTTGATGCCATTATTGATGGCGCGGATATGGATAAGCTCTTTGAAGAGGGCATTCTGGTGCGTCCACGATATCGCCCGCATTTTATTCATGATCTTGAGCTTGGCTCGATTGATATTTCCAGTGGTGATTTTCCAGTAGCGAAATTAGCGCCAGCCATTATTAAATCATCAATGATTAGTCATGCCTGTTCTATTTATCTAGAAGAGCGTGAGAAGGTAAAGCCAAAGCCTGTTTCGGCCTGGTTTTGCCCTGATGTGACAGTTGCAGAAACAACGGTAGAAGCGATACAGGAACTTGGCTTGTCCGTCTCTCTGATAACGGCCAGTACGCCGATTAAAGAGCGGATGCAAATGCTTGCTGCACATGCTGAAGGGGAAGTTGAAGCTGTTGTCTCAGTTGGCGTTCTTGCTGAAGGCTGGGACAATCCGCATTGTAATATTATTGTGCATATGCGACCGACCTTATCAAAGGTGCTTTGGGGTCAGTCTGTGGGGCGCGGGCTTCGGGCAGCACCAGATAAAGATACATGTGTTGTAATTGAT
>WTHY01000015.1 GCA_011522945.1 Alphaproteobacteria bacterium | reverse complement strand
GTTTTCTCAGAGCCTGGCGCGCGCGCATTTGTATTCCAAGCATCATTATTCGGCCGTTCTGTCGGCGGTTCACGCTCTATTGCTCTTGATCTTACTGGACCATCAATTCAGAATCTATTGCCAGTGGCACAATCCTTGTCTGAATTACTTGATGAGTCTTTCCCACAAGATGATGGCAATCAACTTCGCATTATACCCTCTCTAGATTCTGGTACGCCTCAGATTCAGATATCTCCTAAATCTGATATGTTGGCACGTATCGGCATGACGGCATCTGAATTTGCAACAGCTATTGATATTTTCAATGATGGTATCGCTGTCACAGAAGTGCCAATCGCAGGCGATTTGATAGATTTGGTGATGGAAGGACGTCAAGCTGGTGAGCTAAGTCTCGCTGATTTAAATGCATTACCGATTGTAACGCGCTCTGGTGCTGTTATGCGCGCAGATCAGCTAGCGGATATCCAGATAGTAAGTGCAGAGCAATCAATACGCCGTCTTGGCGGTAAGCAGGCTCTTACTGTGCGATTGCGCCCGGAAGAATCTATTGCACTGGAAGATGCCATTGCAAAAATTGAATCTGAAATCTTACCAAAATTGACAGATACAGCACGAGATAAAAATGTGAGCATAAATGTAAGCGGTGCAGCGAGTGCATTAGCTGAAACATGGACAGCTATGCAGGCAAATGTTGCCATAGCTATCGGCGTAATTCTGTTATTACTTGTAGTCCTGTTGCGCTCTTTTACGCTTCCTTTGGTTATCATAGCAGCAGTGCCAGTGGCGGCAGCTGGTGGCATTATTGGGCTATTTATAATTAACCAATTTATAAGGCAGCCTCTTGATATGCTAACAATGCTAGGCTTCGTGATTTTGACTGGTATTGTTGTCAATAACGCGATTTTGCTTGTTGAACAGACAGTTCTGCAGATCAAAGAAGATGGCATGGCTGTTGAAGATGCTATCGTAGAAGCAACAAGAAACCGTATCCGCCCCATTTTTATGTCTACGTTAACATCTCTATTTGGTCTCGTGCCGCTAGTTTTGTTCCCCGGTGCCGGCTCCGAGCTTTATAGAGGCATAGGCACAGTTGTTTTTGGGGGATTAGCATTATCAACAATTGCGACATTATTTATTGTGCCACCAATGTTATCGGTATTTAGGGGGTCTGTTGAAAAGGCAGCAAGCCAGCAAAAGGTTGATGTGTCGGTGAAACTATGAGCTGAGGGTTGACTAACTTCATGCATCATCACTGTGAAAGCGGAACTTCACGTGATTTAATGCCAATAACCAGATCAAAAATGCAGTTAGCCAGAAGATATTTTCTAGGCTATCTGCGTTTTTGCCATCACTGGTTTCAATCAAAGTAGCTCCGCAACCCATGCACATATCAAATGGCTCCTAATTTAAACGTTGTTTGCACCTATTTTCTAATAATGCTTATGCAACCAAACAGCAACTAATCCTTTATGCATGACGCTCAGTTGAAAAAAGGATATGCGTTATAAATGATTAAGTTTTTTCTTAAAGGGTGAAGTAAATGTGCAAATTTGCACTTCTATTCTCTGTAGCCACTATGATGACCATGTCAGCACATGCTTTGACCATTAAAAAAGGTGAAGTGCTATCAGGTGGTAAAGCTGTTGCCGCTCATGAAACAGCGTACGCTAAGAAGATGATTAGTGAACATGGCTATTTCATTTCAGGTGGCATCCTCGCTGTTGCGGCTGGTGATACAGTTGTTGTTCTCGAGATGAAAGATCTTGTAGGAAAGTCTCAAAAGGAAATTACGGCTATATTGGGCGAAGAAATAGCAGCTAATTACTCTGAAGCATCAGAGATAACACAACAGGCAGCTAAGCAAGCAATATCAGCGTCAACCGAAGCAATCGGCGATGAAGTAGCTGATAAAATTTCACGAGATGTCGCGAATGAAGTGGCAGCAGAAGTGGCTGCATCTATTGGACGTGACGTTGTATCTGCTGTTTTTGCAGAAGTAGCGGCAGAAGTCGCTGCCAGAGTTGAAGAGCGTGTAAAAGCGTTCGAGCAAAATGGCCAAACAGAGCTTGATTGCCGGCGTGACGAGGACGGCAACTGCATGTAAAAACCAATGCCATGCGGCAGGACTATGTCTTGCCGCTGCGTTGCTGATTACATAACATTTTCTGATAAATGAAGTGGCTCCCCGGGACGGATTCGAACCGCCGGCCAAGCGATTAACAGTCGCTTG
>WTHY01000206.1 GCA_011522945.1 Alphaproteobacteria bacterium | reverse complement strand
TCTTCGCTCTCCACTTGTCCTATATGCTCAATCTCCCAACCGAACCAAGAACCTAGATTGTTCTTTTCAAGTACAGTTTTTAGAGAATACATTTGAGTAAATGGTGCAGGTCTAAAGAAACCTTTACCATCTTTTCTTTTTTGCCTTAATGACATCATCATTGAATTCCACTTCTTAGATTTTTTTCTTTGAGTAGACTTCATAGTTATCAAAGCTGTTGATGATTTGAAGCTAACGCTTGGGAGCTTGTCGACAGAGGGTAGATTATTTTTTGGTGAATCTATTCTGCCAAAGGCTGGCATCTTGAAACATCTTGCAATGCCAGGTTATGACATTGATGAATTTGTATTTGAGCAACTTGATGATGGCACAATACAGCTAACTGCAGCTGCTGAGCGTTTTGATTTAAAGCCGCTTTTGAACCGGACAACAGTAGCAGGTGCTACTAACGCGTTTCCCGAAATCAAATTCGATTTAACATCAGATAGAATGCAGGTCAGCGATACCATCGCTCTAACAGGGTCGCTAAAAGGGCAAACAGATGAGGCAATGAAAGGTGATGCCACATTATTAGGTGATATTCTAATAGAGGGGCGTCCGCTTATCACAGAGGCTACCATAAAAGCATTATTAAGTGATGATGGACCTGTGTTAGATGGTGTCGGTTTGATTGGTGGCGCAGAAACACGGCTTAGTTTCAGCACAGCTGAATCAGGTCTGCCTGTTTTGATCTTATCCTCAAGCAAGGCGGGACGTGTGTTGCGGGGCCTTGGTATTGCAGATGTCATTCGCGGGGGGCGTCTGCGGCTTGTGAATCAATTTACCAATGACGCTCTATCAGATTATGACACCACCATTGAATTAGAAGAGTTTAATGTGATTGAAGCGCCAGCTGCAATTAGAGCCTTTTCAGTATTGTCCCTTAGTGGCTTATATTCTTTGGTGGAAGGCGATGGAACAAGATTTACGCGCGGAGAAGGCCGCATAAAGACACGAAATGGCGTCCACGAGTTTGACGTATTGAAAGCTACAGGTGGTGCGGTTGGTGTCTATATGGTAGGGAGCTTTGACCGTAATAGTGGGGCAGTTGATGTCAGTGGTAACTTGGTTCCTGTAAATCAATTTTCAAAGATATTAGGTGTTGTTCCTGTATTGGGAGAGCTGCTGACCGGATTGGATAAGTCTGGTTTATTTGCAACACAGTTCAGTCTGATAGGTCAGATAGACGACCCTGATGTGCGTGTGAATGCCGCCTCTATTGCACCTGGATTGCTCAGAGACTTATTCAGCCCTAACTGGCTTGGCTCAGAAGAAGAACGTATTTTAACCCCAGATAATGCGACAAACTAACGAGCAGCATAACAACAGCTAGTCTAGTGCATTTGAAGCGAAGTTTAAAATCCGCGGTAAGTAAAATTAGCCAAATACCTGATTCTGCACTTTGAAACAGACTATATAAATCTCCTTGCTAGGACATTTACTCTGCTAAAATCAAAATCGCATGACGTTTTTTGCCAGCTGATATCTGTGCTTTGCCATCTGCATCGAAATCTGTTTCTTGCAAGCAGGCTTCTCCATCAGAGATTGCCTTGCCGTTTAATTTGGCACCGCCACCTTTTATAAGTCTGCGCACTTCGCCTCTTGAGGCGGCTAGCTTTAATGTTTCAGCAGTAAACACATCTATTAAATTCGTTTCAGATAGAGCCGCACGCTGGATGATCAGCTCTGGCAGACCATCTGCCATGGCGCCCTCACTAAAGGTTTGACGGGCTGTTGCCTCTGCCTTTTGGGCAGCCGCTTCGCCGTGGCACAGGCGTGTCGCTTCATTAGCTAGAATAACCTTTGCAGAATTAATCTCAGCCCCTTCAAGCGCCTCTAATTTTTGTATCTCTTCAGTTGGAAGTTCTGTAAATAGCCGTAAGAATCGGCCAACATCAGCATCCTCTGTGTTGCGCCAGAACTGCCAAAAATCAAAGGCTGATAATCTTTCTTCATTCAGCCAGATAGCACCACCTGCTGTCTTACCCATTTTCGCACCAGAGGCTGTTGTGATAAGTGGTGAGGTGAGGCCAAAAATCTCCTGACCATCTACCCGCCTGGTTAAGTCAATACCTGTTACAATATTGCCCCATTGGTCAGAGCCGCCCATCTGCAGCTGACACCCGTAGCGCCTTCGCAATTCTAGAAAATCATAGGCCTGTAATATGGCATAATTGAATTCTAGGAATGATAAATTTTGCTCTCTGTCTAATCGTAATTTTACAGACTCCATACCCATCATGCGATTGATGGAAAAATGGCTCCCAAAATCTCTCAGGAACCGGATGTAGCTGAGCGTGTCTAGCCAATCTGCATTATCAACCATGATAGCGTCTGTTGGTCCATCACCAAAAGTAAGGTATTTTTCAAAAATTTTGAAAATGCCTTTCTTATTTTTTTCGATATCCTGATCAGATAATAGGGGACGGGCTTCATCCTTGCCTGACGGATCGCCAACTTTTGTCGTACCGCCGCCCATTACAACAATCGGCTTATGTCCTGTTTTTTGCAGGGCTCTTAGCATCATAATCTGCACCAGAGATCCCACATGCAAGCTGTCTGCCGTGCAGTCAAAACCAATATAGGCAGGCATAGGGCCATCAGCTGCACGGGCATCCAATCCTTCTAAATTGGTAGCCTGATGCATGTATCCGCGCTCGGCAATGTAGCGCATAAAATCTGATTTATGGTTTGCACTATCAACAGACATGTTCTTTATCCCACGATGCTACCTGCCAAACTCATAGTTTCGGCCGGGCTTTTTTATCAAATTTGTAATTATTACGAAAAGTTAGCTGAAGGTTTAGTTATTTTCTATTTCATCATTGTTGAGTGAGCTATCTAGATACGCATTGATGCTGGCCATAGCTTCATCAAGATGTGCACTAAAGAAATGGTTGGCACCCTCAATAACAGAGACATCAATTTGCACGCCTTTTTGTTTGGAAATTTTTTCAACCAGCATATTCACTCGCTCTGGTGTAACCAGCTCATTTGCGCCGCCTTGAACAATTAAGCCAGAGGCAGGGCACGGCGCTAGAAATGCGAAATCATGTGTCGCGGCTGGTGGTGATACTGAGATGAAACCTGTGATTTCAGGCCTGCGCATCATAAGTTGCATGCCAATCCAAGATCCAAATGAAAAGCCTGCTATCCAGCAGCTACTAGATGCTGGAAATTGTGCCTGTAGCCAATCCATGGCTGTCGCTGCATCTGATAATTCGCCTTCGCCATTATCATACACGCCTTGTGAGCGACCGACGCCTCTGAAATTAAAGCGCATTACAGCAAATCCCCGCGCTTGGAAAAGTTTATACATGGCGAAGGTGACACGATTATTCATCGTACCATTTTTATTTGGCTCAGGATGTAGAATAAGTGCTGTTGGGGCGTCTGCTGTTACACCTGGCATATAGCGGCATTCAAGACGACCTTCCGGCCCGTTAATAATGATTTCAGGCATTGGGTTCTAGCTCTTTGGTTGGTAAATTACAGTTCAACGCTTATATCTTAAAGAGGGTATCTTTCCAAGTCAGTTGTATTATATTGTGTCTATATTCCGCTAACACCACTTGGTTTCATAACGACGCAGGATGCATATTTCCATGTTCAAAGCGATTAGAACAGATTTAGCAGCTATTCTTGAACGTGATCCGGCTGCTAGGAGCGCGGCATCTGCCATTTTCTTATATCCAAGTTTCCATGTGATGTTTGTATATAGGATTGCCCATCCGCTTTGGCGTGTCGGTTTGAAATTTCCAGCACGCTGGCTAATGCAAGTGGCGCGTTGGTTTACTGGCATTGAAATCCATCCAGCTGCAAAAATCGGTTTTGGTTTCTTTGTAGATCATGGCATGGGTGTTGTGATTGGTGAGACGGCCGTAATTGGTGATAATGTCACGCTATATCATGGTGTAACGCTTGGCGGGGTGTCTCCAGCTGAAGATGCGGCCTCCCAGAAAGGTGTCAAGCGTCATCCAACGATTGGCGATCGTGTGATTATTGGTGCAGGCGCACAAATACTTGGGCCAATTACGGTTGAGAGCTGTGCACGTATAGGCGGTAACTCTGTTGTAACAAGAGATGTAAAAGCAGGTATAACAGTTGTAGGTGTACCAGCACGGCCTGTCACCAAGCGTCCTGCCGGTGAAGAATTTGATGCTTATGCTGTTGCCAGCATGGATGACCGGGACCCACAAGAAAGAGCGCTTGAAGGCATGGCACAAGAATTGCAGCAGCTGCGCGCACGCATCGCTGAATTAGAAACTGTGCAATCTGGGGTGTCTGTCCCCGCATCCCTCCCTGCTTCAGTTGATGAGGGTATCGTTGGTGAAACACAGTCTGGTCGTTCAGACAAGTAAAAGACGAATGCAATGGTTTTGGGCAATAGGCGCTTACAATTGAAGGCTAAGGGTTAGTGTGGTTTCGATGGCCATATATTTAGATTATAACGCGACAGCACCGCTGCGCCTTGAGGCAGCAGAGGCCATGCAAGCGGCTATGGGGCCGCCATCAAATCCCTCTTCAATTCACAGCTATGGACGCAAAGCCCGCTTGGCAGTCGAGGAGGCGCGTCAGCAGGTGGCAATGCTGCTCGGTGTGCGCCATGCCGATCTTGTCTTCACCAGCGGTGGCACAGAGGCAAATAATATGGTGCTCAGAGGATTTGAGACCTGTATTATCAGCGAAATCGAACATGATGCAGTGCTGGCAGTTAGGCCAGATGCGATAAAGCTGGCTGTTTCAGCAGATGGTGTTGTTTTGCCTGAGACATTAGAGACATGTCTTGTCAATCTGTCAGAGGTACAACGTAGCAGCTGCCTTGTGTCAATCATGGCTGCAAATAATGAGACGGGCGTAATTCAACCGCTCGACGCTCTGGCAAAGATTTGTGCACAGTATAATGTGCCTATGCACAGTGATATGGTGCAAGCCGCAGGCAAGTTGCCTATTAATCCTGCAGATATTGGGCTGAGTTTTGCAAGCTTATCTGCGCATAAATTGGGAGGGCCGGGAGGTGTCGGCGCTCTTTGGATTAAGCCTGGTCTCACGCTGCCCTCACTTCTTGTCGGAGGCGGGCAGGAGCAGGGGCGTCGTTCCGGAACAGAAAATACGCTTGGCATCATCGGATTTGGGGCAGCTGCAGAGGCATCTGCTAGACAAAATTGGCGTGAAATAGAGGTGGCAAGAGACGCCGCAATAACAGCGCTGGCAGCAGAGGTTCCAGATATCAAAGTTCTCGGTGTGGGGGCACCGCGTTTGGCTAACACCATTTGCCTCGGCCTGCCAAAGGTGCGGTCTGAGACGATTGTCATGGCGCTTGATCTGAAGGGATTTGCAGTTAGTTCCGGCGCTGCCTGTTCTTCTGGAAAGGTGCAGCCTAGCCATGTTGTTATAGCGATGGGAGAGACAGATCTTGCCGGCTCTATCGTACGTATATCTGCTGGCTGGATGACAACTCCAGACGAACTTTCTCAGCTTGCACAAACTGTCATTGCTCTGTACAAGCAGCTGGCAAATTAAACATATGTGATACTCATCTAAAGGAAGCATGATGGCATCTGTAAATTTCATTCTTGCTGATGGCAGCAAGACAACCATCTCTGTAGCAGACGGCACCAGCATTATGGAAGCTGGCCGCGATAATAATTTTGGCCTAGAAGGCACATGTGGTGGCAGCTTGTCCTGTGCAACATGTCATGTCATTCTAGATGCAGATAGTTATGCACGTGTTGGCGCACCATCTGAAGATGAAATGGACATGCTCGATCTTGCTTTTGGCCTGACAGACACATCACGTCTTGGATGCCAGATAAAAATGTCAGACGAACTAGACGGTATTACAGTTCAGGTGCCTGACGACATGTAATCTATCTGCATTTGGGAAGCCCTTGCAATTGTGAAAGCAGGGGGCCTATTTCCCATTTTGCAACAATGCCTTAGTCTGTGAGCTAGCAATGAATGAAATGGCTGCTGTAAATTCCCTAGGCTTTGCAAAAGCGCCAGCTGATACCAGGGTTGTTGTCGCTATGTCAGGTGGCGTTGATAGTTCTGTTGTCGCTGCCATGCTTGCAGCTGAAGGCTATGAAGTCATCGGGATTACATTACAGCTTTATGATCATGGCGTTGCGATTGATGTCAAAGGTGCTTGCTGCGCTGGGTCCGATATTCATGATGCACGGTCTGTAGCCGCACGATTAGATATCCCGCATTATGTGTTGGATTATGAAAGCAAGTTTAAAGCAGCTGTCATGGATGATTTCGCCGATAGTTATTTGGCTGGTCATACACCTATTCCATGTGTGCGCTGTAATCAGACGGTGAAATTCTCTGACCTGCTCAGAACAGCAAAAGAGTTGGGAGCAGATTGTCTCGCCACTGGTCATTATGTGCAGCGGGTCTTTGAAGCTGGTGAGGTGCGGCTTAAGCGCGGCATCGACAATACAAAAGACCAGTCCTATTTTCTGTTTGCCACGACACCCGAACAGCTAGATTATTTACGGTTTCCACTTGGCGGCATGAACAAAGATGAAACGCGCGCTCAGGCTGAGGGTTTTGGCCTATCTGTTTCGAATAAACCAGATAGTCAGGATATCTGTTTTGTGCCAAATGGGCGCTATGGTGATGTTGTGCGTAAGCTGCGCCCAGGGGCTGTTGATGCAGGTGAGATTATCCATATGGATGGAACTGTTCTTGGCATGCATGATGGTGTCATTGACTATACGATTGGTCAAAGAAAAGGCCTAGGCATAGGGGGGCGCAAAGATGCTGATGAGGCAGATGGGCCACTTTATGTCGTTGGTATTGACGCTTCGAAACATCAAGTGATTGTCGGGCCAAAATCCGCCCTAGCATGCCGTGAGGTGCATTTGTCTGAAGTGAATTGGATAAATGGCGCTAACTCGGTCAGTGAGCATATGCAGGTTCAGGTGAAATTGCGGAACACTGGTATGTCTGCGCCAGCGACTTTAGTGAATATCGCAAATGGGTCCGTGACGCTTATGCTTGATGAACCGCAATTTGGTATTGCACGCGGTCAGGCGGGCGTCATTTATGATGCAAAAGCACCGGACCGCCTATTGGGTGGCGGCTGGATCAAAAAGGCGCCAACAGCTGCTGAAATCGCTGTATCAGCCCAACCAATTTCCTGACATGTTAATTTCCTAAATAAGCAGTTTCTGCCTAAGTAGTATCACGTTTGCCTTTCAGGTGTTTCCTGAGCCTATCTAAGGGTTTCATCAAATTCGCGGCTCTGAATAGCTTATGACCTCGTGGGGGAAGTGCTGTGAGCTACACCTCAATTTCACTGCACATATGGGCTTTTCCCACATGTGATGTGTCTTAAATCTAACATCTGGAGCCAAAAGCGCGAAGGAAACGGGTCGGTAAGCGACTTCATGTTCCTAAGTTGAAATTGTATTTTTAAAAGCGCATCACATGGCTCAAAACACTTTGGAAAACCTAAACGCTGTGAGAAATAGATGGGCAAGCCTCGCCATGTTTCTCGTGCCTATAATAATCAGCTCAATATTATTCGGAGATGGGCTGGTCATAGAATGTACAGAGTTACAATC
>WTHY01000048.1 GCA_011522945.1 Alphaproteobacteria bacterium | reverse complement strand
AACGATAATCATCGGCTTTTCTGCAGCCTCTAGAACCTTAGCAAATGGATGTGTTCCCTCGGCAATTGCCTCAAGAACAGAGATATCGTCACCTAGATTATCAACGGGATAGGTTAGATCCGCGTCTGTACCAATAGCCGCTATTTTAATATCTGACGTCAAATAACGACGACGAATGCGCGCATTCATTACTGGCGCTTCTAGGCGGGGATTGCTCCCAACAATCAGCAATGCATCTGCTTCATCGATACCAGCAATGCCTGAATTAAAGAGCCAAGACGCGCGGCTCTTATCACCAAGCTTGACGCCATCTTGACGACAATCCATATGTGGGCTGCCAATCTTTTCTAGGAAGCTCTTCATCGCAAACATGGTTTCAGCATCAACCTGATCACCTGCGATAGCCGCAATGTTAGCTGGTTTCACCTTTTTGATTTGCTGCTTTATAGCCTCAAAAGCTGCGTCCCAGCTGACTGGCTTTAAACGGCCATCTGCATCACGCATATAAGGCTTATCCAAACGCTGACGACGCAGACCATCAATTGCATAACGCGCTTTGTCAGTGATCCATTCTTCATTCACATCTTCATTCAGTAGCGGCATGACACGCAGAACCTGACTGCCACGTGAATCGATACGGATATTCGCGCCTTGCGCATCCATTACATCAATGGATTCAACTTTATTTAGCTCCCATGGACGAGACACAAACGCATAGGGGCGGCTTGTAAGCGCGCCTACCGGGCATAGGTCAATTACGTTCGCGCTCAGCTCAGATGCCAATGTCTGCTCTAGATATGTTGTGATCTCAACATTTTCACCACGGCCAATTGCGCCTAATTCTGGCACACCAGCAACTTCTGTGGCGAACCGCACACAACGTGTACAATGAATACAGCGAGTCATAACTGTCTTAATCAGGGGACCCATATGCTTTTCTTCAACAGCACGCTTATTTTCCGTGTAGCGTGAGCTGTCACCGCCAAAGCCCATAGCTTGGTCTTGCAAATCGCACTCTCCGCCTTGGTCACAAATTGGACAATCGAGCGGATGATTAACGAGCAGAAATTCCATGACGCCTTCACGCGCCTTTTTCACCCTGTCTGATTCTGTGCTGATAACCATGCCATCAGCAGCTGGCATTGCACAGCTGGCGATTGGTTTCGGTGCCCGCTCCATGTCCACAAGACACATACGGCAATTACCAGCAATTGATAAGCGCTCGTGATAGCAGAAGCGCGGGATTTCAAAACCAGCTTCTTCACAAGCCTGAAGCACATTGGCGCCGTCATCTACTTCAACTTCAACACCATTCACAGTTAGCTTAGGCATCGCCCTATCCCCTACTCTGCCGCATTAACCACGGCTTGATGCACAGCAATGCGGCGCTCAAGCTCTGGGCGGAAATGTTTAATCAGTCCCTGAATAGGCCACGCAGCTGCATCACCTAACGCACAAATTGTGTGGCCTTCCACCTGTTTGGTGACCTGATATAATGTGTCGATTTCATGCGGCTCAGCTTCACCGCGGACCATCCTGTCCATCATACGCCACATCCACCCAGTGCCTTCACGGCATGGTGTGCATTGACCACAACTTTCATGCTTATAAAAATAGGATAAACGCGCAATAGCGCGGACAATATCCGTTGATTTGTCCATAACGATGATGCCGGCTGTACCCAAGCCTGTGCCTGCAGCACGAAGCGCATCAAAATCCATAGTCATCGTATCACAAACTTCACGAGACATAAGCGGGGTAGATGAGCCACCAGGAATAATCGCTAGCAAATTATCCCAGCCACCACGCACACCACCAGCATGTTTTTCAATAAGCTCCTTAAGCGGAATACCCATCTCTTCTTCAACATTGCACGGCTTATTCACATGGCCAGAAATACAGAACAACTTTGTGCCTGTGTTATTTTCTTTGCCAAGTCCGGAGAACCAGCTTGCACCGCGACGCATAATTGTCGGCGTTACGGCAATAGATTCCACATTATTGATGGTTGTTGGACAACCATAAAGACCCACACCAGCTGGGAATGGCGGCTTAAGACGTGGTTGGCCTTTACGACCTTCTAAAGATTCTAGAAGTGCTGTCTCTTCACCGCAAATATAGGCGCCTGCCCCGCGATGCACATACACATCAAAGGCCCAGCCAGAACCAGCCGCATCTGGCCCTAAAAGACCAGCATCATAAGCTTCATCAATCGCCTTTTGTAGTGCTTTTGCCTCATTCACAAACTCACCGCGAATGTAGATATAGGCTTTGTGAGCACGCATCGCAAAACCAGCAACAACGCAGCCTTCTACAAGCTTATGCGGCTCATGACGCAAGATATCACGGTCTTTACATGTGCCAGGCTCAGATTCGTCAGCATTAACCACCAGATAATGTGGGCGGGCACCGACTTCCTTTGGCATAAATGACCATTTCAGCCCTGTTGGAAAGCCAGCACCGCCGCGACCGCGCAGACCAGATGCCTTGATTTCCTCAATGATATCATCATGGCCGCGAGCCAAAATGGCTTTGGTGTTATCCCAATCCCCACGCGACTTTGCACCGCCTAGGCCTGCATCACCCCAGCCGTAGATATTTGTAAAAATGCGATCCTTATCCTGCAACATGGTCTTAGGCCTTTCCCACATCTTTTTTGACAGCCTGAAGCACATCTGCACCACCTGTTGGCTCAGAACCTTGGCGCCCAGTCATAGACCCCATAGGAGGCACATTATCACTTGCCAGATCGTCAATAAGTTTGCCGGTCGTCTCGTAATCTAAATCTTCGTAGAAATCATCATTCATTTGAATGATTGGCGCATTTACGCAGGCACCTAGGCATTCCACCTCAAGCATTGTGAATTTGCCGTCTTCTGAGGTTTCACCAGACCCAATATTCAGCTTATCCTTAATACAGCGCATAACTTCGTCTGAGCCACGCAACATACACGGTGTTGTGCCACATACCTGAAGGAAATATTTTCCAACCGGCTTCAGATTAAACATCGTATAAAAGCTAGCGACCTCAAGCACTCTGATTTTAGCCATATCGAGGCGGCTAGCAATATCTTCGATCGCCTTCATCGGGATCCAATTATCATGCTGCCTTTGGGCGAGATCTAAAAGCGGCATCACAGCTGATGCTTTGCGCTCATCTGGATATTTTGCCAAAATACGCTCGATTTGTGCTTCATTTTCAGCTGAGAATGCAAAGCTATCAGGCTGAAAGTCAGAGGTAATAGCTGCAATACTCATCGGTCAATCTCACCAAATACAATATCTAATGACCCAATAATCGCCACTGAGTCTGCAAGCATATGGCCGCGTGACATATAATCGACAGCTGCCATAAAATAATATCCAGGCCCACGAAGACGAGCGCGATACGGCTTATTTGTGCCATCGGCTACTAAATAAACACCAAACTCCCCTTTTGGCGCTTCAACCGCTGTATAGCTATCACCAGCGGGCACATGGAAGCCTTCTGTGTACAATTTGAAGTGATGGATCAACGCTTCCATAGACTGCTTCATATCACCACGGCGCGGCGGTGTGACTTTATTATTCTCTGCTAACACAGGGCCTTCCGGCATATCTGTAATAGCTTGGCGAATAATCTTCAGTGATTGACGCATTTCTTCCACACGTACTAAGTAGCGTGCATAACAATCCCCGGTTTTTCCGATAGGGATATCAAAATCCATTTTGTCATAAACATCATAGGGCTGTGATTTGCGTAAATCCCATGCCATGCCAGTTGAGCGCAAAACCGGACCAGACATGCCAAGATTTAGCGCTTCTTCAGTCGTCAACACGCCAATATCAACAGTACGCTGCTTAAAGATGCGGTTGTTGGTAAGCAATGTTTCTAAATCATCAATGAAGCTAGGGAATGTTTCTGTCCATGACAGAATATCATCTGTTAAACCATCTGGTAGATCCTGATGCACACCACCTGGGCGGAAATAAGCGGCATGAAGTCGCGCACCTGAGGCACGCTCATAAAACTCCATGAGATGTTCCCGCTCCTCAAACCCCCAGAGCAATGGCGTCATAGCACCCACATCAATCGCGAATGTGGTCAAGTTCAATAGGTGGTTTAGGATACGGCCAATTTCGCAATAGAGCACACGAATATATTTTGCGCGCTCTGGTACATCTATATGTAATGCTTTTTCAATTGCAAGTGCCCAGGCATGTTCCTGGTTCATTGGCGAGACATAATCAAGCCTGTCAAAATATGGCAGAGCCTGCAAATATGTCTTATGCTCAATCAGTTTTTCAGTGCCACGGTGCAGCAATCCCACATGTGGGTCTGCACGCTCGATAACCTCGCCATCCATTTCCAGCACGAGACGCAAAACGCCATGAGCAGCCGGATGCTGCGGACCAAAGTTCAATGTTAAAGGGCGGATTTGCATGTCACTCATATCTAATTTGCCTCCGCCTGGTCAGATGAGTCCTCGTCGGTCAGATCAGGCATGCTCGCTTGCACCCCTTCCCATGGTGAGAGAAAATCAAAATCACGGAATTCCTGAGTTAATTGAACCGGCTCATATAAAACGCGGCGCTCCGTATCATCATAGCGCACCTCAACATAGCCTGTCAGAGGGAAGTCTTTGCGCAGAGGATGCCCTTCAAAGCCATAATCAGTAAGCAGCCGGCGCAAGTCAGGATGGCCAGCGAAGAACAAGCCGAACATATCCCAGACTTCCCGCTCTGCCCAATTTGCTGAGGCAAATAAATCTACAACAGACGGGATTAGATCACTCTCATTTACAGACGTAATTACACGAACACGCTGGTTAAAATTCACGCTTAGCATCTGATACACAACATCATAACGCTTTGGGCGTTCTGGATAATCTACTGCTGTGACATCAGTGAGCTGGTTTAGCGCCACCGTCGAATCATCACGAAACTTTGTTAACACATCACGCAGATTATCAAGAGGGACACGAATAACGAGCTCATGCCGTTCATTCACAAGCTCGCAATCATTGCCATTTAGCAGAATTTGAAGCCGCCCAGCAAAGCTTGAAAGCGCATCAGCTTCCGGAATATAGGCAGATAAATTTGGCACGTCTTACACCCTCAATTTTATAAAAAGTGTCTATTCCTTAGCCACAAAATACGCACTTACGTCCGTGCGATTGTTGCGGTTCGTTTAATCTTCTTTTGCAGCTGCAAGAGACCATAGATTAAGGCTTCAGCTGTTGGTGGACAGCCAGGCACATAAACATCTACTGGCACGATCCTGTCACAGCCGCGCACCACTGCATATGAATAGTGATAATAACCACCGCCATTTGCGCATGAACCCATAGATAGCACCCATCTTGGCTCTGGCATCTGGTCATAGACACGCCGAAGCGCTGGCGCCATCTTGTTTGTCAAAGTACCAGCCACGATCATCACATCTGACTGGCGGGGACTTGGACGGAACAGCATGCCATACCGGTCCATATCGTATCGGCTTGCCGCAGAGTGCATCATCTCAACAGCGCAGCAGGCAAGACCAAATGTCATTGGCCATAAAGAGCCAGAGCGCGCCCAGTTGAACAACTTGTCTGCTTTGGCAATTACAAAACCACGATTAGTAATTTCATCTGTAACTGCATTCAGGATTTTATCCTGCTCAGCGCCTGGGGGGATAGGTGCAGCAGTGCGCGGATCAATCACTCCCATTCCAGAGCTCCTTTTTTCCACTCATAAATAAAACCAATTGTTAAGACCCCTAAGAACAGCATCATTGACCAAAATCCAAACATACCAATATCCCCAAGCGCTACTGCCCATGGGAATAGAAAGGCGATTTCTAGGTCGAAGATAATGAATAGGATGGCCACTAGATAAAAACGAACGTCAAATGGCTTGCGAGAATCATCGAAAGCATCAAAACCACATTCATATGCAGTGAGCTTTTCAATATCAGGTTTTTGATTACCGACAACCAAAGAGCCAATGACAAAGGCAACTGACAGACCGATGGCAATGGCAAAGAACACTGCTATAGGCAGGTATTCAGAGAGATAGGTTTCCATATCACTTTCCCACTTTATCATGTGCCGATATCAACAGGAGGCTAGCTATTTGTAGCCTCATATGTATCAGCACCCCCACAAGCGCCGGTCAAAGACTGACCAGGCTAAATTCTGACAAGGCAACTGATAGTCCAGACATGCCAGAATTGCAAGCAGCTTAGGGCTAAATCGGGCGGGTTTTCTGCAGTGTGAAGCTGTTTGCTTCTCCGAAGCCCGATTCGTATGATTATCTTCGGCTGAAACATCAATCTAGACATCAGGAAATCCTGACCCAGAAAATTTGCAAGATAATCAAAAACGCCCGCAAATCACTACAGCGGTACGTAAAGGAGAAAATGCAGAAGAGTATGTTGGGATTATATTTGATGATGGCGAGAGTGACGGGACTCGAACCCGCGACCTCCGGCGTGACAGGCCGGCGCTCTAACCAACTGAGCTACACCCCCAATTCGCACGAGCGAACCGCTCGTCCCAAGGTGTGCCTGTGGTAAAACAACCCCCTCACCCTGTCAAGCGCCGGAACGCCTCTAAGACACATTTTTCGGATGTTCTCCCATCGCTGGCCTTCCTCTGGGGTTCACCACAGGAAATCAAACTATCAAATCGTCAAGCTTTCGGGAAATGTAAACGTTTTTACCCCCTGTCCTGAACAATTTTAGGACTATCACGCACCGTAATTCTTCGCTGTCATGAGATGAACCAAGGAGGTCTTGCCATGCGTTTCATGTCTGTTTTGTTTACGGTGTTGACCCTGTCAACGTCGGCTCTTGCTGAGTTGAAATACACAAAATCTCCGGACGCTGTCTGTAATGACGGCAATCAGGCAACTTTCAGCCACTTTCCAGCTAAGTCCAATAAATGGCTGGTCTATGTCCAGGGCGGCGGTGTCGCAATCAACGCCGACAGCTATCGGCAACGCAACATTCACATGAAGACTGCAATGTCACTGGATCATTTTGGTGACTGGTACCCCATGGTTCGTGACTTCTCCGAGAATGGATATAACGTCATAGTCATTCCCCATTGCTCTAGCGACATGCATCAGGGCTTTCATTCTCACGAAATTGATGGGAAGACCGTCAAATTTCATGGCAGGAAAATCTTCGAAGATATTTTCTCCCAATATGACTCCACCTTTGCTGCGGCAGACAGTCTGGTAATCGCTGGCTACAGTGCCGGGTCTATTGGCATTGGATTCAATGCTGACCTCATCGCCAAATATGACCACGCTTTTGTGGTCGCTGACAGCTTCTGGCTTGATTCCGAATCACTTAAAGCCAGACTGGGCTGGACCACAGGCCCTTGGGCGGAAATCACAAAATTTATCTACCCCAACATGCCCGCCCATTGTCAGGCCAATCATTGGGCGCACTGCTTTCCATCCAGACCGCATTTTGAAAAGATGGGGATCAAGCATGTTTTTCCAATTTGGAACATTGGTGACAGCTACAATCGTCATGGCGACCAGACGGTGGTTCGCGCGTCAACCCATGCTGATATCAACTTTTACGGCGCTGGGTTCTCAATTGATGCCAGGAAGCGCAATGCAGTTGGATTCGAAGGCAATAATTACGGTCATGTGATGACAGGCAACAAGCTCTACACCCGTGCATTTGATGGGGTATCGGTCAGGGACATGATCTGGAACTGGATCGAAGGGCGT
>WTHY01000004.1 GCA_011522945.1 Alphaproteobacteria bacterium | reverse complement strand
CCAGATGGGTGTGCCGCTGGTGAGGTGATACCGGCGCGTCAGCTATCAGGCGACTTTTTTGATCATCTCACAGTGGGTGACTATATCGCCTTTTGTCAGGGTGATGTTGCCGGCAAGGGGATTACAGCCTCATTAATGATGGCGCGGTCTATTGCGCTATTTCGGCAATTGGCACGGCGAAATTTGAGTGCTGTCGAGATTGCGCAGACCATAAATCAGGAATTTTTGGAGGTGCCTTCCGACAGGTTTGTCACCTTTGCCGTTGGCTGGATGCATAAACAAACAGGCGAGTGCAGTTTTATAAATTGTGGCCATGGTCCACTTGTCTTGGTGGGTGCTGATGAGAGTGAAACTGAGCAATTTGATGCGCAAGCTGTGCCACTTGGTCTAGCGCCTATTGCTGAAGCCGATATTCCACCTGTGCGCCGAAATCTACGTGGCAAATATTTGATTTTGACCACGGATGGAATCACCGAAGCAACAGCCAATGGTCGTGAATTAGGTCTTGGTGGCCTTGTGTCTCTTGCGCGGCGTCTTCCTGGGGTAACTGCGGCGAACAAAATCGATGGTCTTATGCAACTCTTTCGCAGCGGCAAGCTAGAAACACATGATGATGCTACGATGTTAGCTATCACGGCGCCGGAGGCGGTATCGTGACAAGCCACAATGTTTCATTTGAATTTACAGCGATACCAGAACAATTATCTGCGGCACGAAACTGTATTAGAGGATTTTTGCAGGCGCAAGGCTGGGCTGCCATGGAGATGGATGTCAATATTGCAGCTGGTGAAATCATGCAAAATATCATCCGCTATGGTTTTGAGGGTGGTGATAGCGAAGGCCGTTTTGAGATTGAAATGACCATAGATGGTTCGGCATTGTCTCTCATTTTTAGAGATACAGCGCCGCCATCTGACCCGACAAACTGGAATGCGGCTCATCGGACAGCAGAAGAAGGTGGGCATGGGTTGGTGATGGTTAGAGCAATTGCCGAAGTTGTTGAATTCGAGATGCTTGAGGCTGGCAATCAAGCTAGGCTCGTATTCCGAAAGCCAAATTGATGGCATTTCGCAGGAACATATGGCCGAGTGCCACCTATTTGCAAAATAGATGGCCGCGTTCTATTCATAAGTTCGAACCGTCCATATCACGCCCTGTTACAAGTAAATCGGTGGAAGACGCCGCATATTGGGCCGGTTTGCCAAAACAAAGACGCAATGTACTTGCAGTTGGGCTTCGAAAGCGCAGTCTTAAGGGTCTGTTTGAGATAGCCTCTAAAAATAGGCATTCAAATAAATATCATGACCCAGCGCACACAGAACATGTTGTTCGGGCGGCTGGCCTTATTGGACGGGTTGCAGGTCTATCACAAAAGCATCAAGCGATTTTGGTATTGGCAGCGCTCGTCCATGATTTGGACCATCAGGGTAAACGAACCCGGCCAGGATATGCTGCCCAAGAGTTGTTCTCGTTTCATTTGGTAAAGCGAAAATTAGGTCGTTATGGTGTTCATGCTGGCCGACTTGCTGAGTTGAAAACATTGTTAATGGCGACCTACCCATCTGCCAAAGAAGCAACGCAATTTAGAACAGGCCCAACAGGCGATATGATAGATTGTTTGGTTGATGCTGATTTGTTCCAATCATTATTTGCTAAACCTAGTATCGTCGACAGTCTTACCAAAAGACTGAAACATGAGATGCTACTAACAACATCTGCGGAAGATATGCGCACAGCCTTTTTGTCAGCGCGCCGAAAAGTTGGTTTACAATCCGCCGCCGGTCGATGGCTGCATGGCGCCTTACCAAAAGGGTATACCTACTTTAATGGTGCAACAGGTAAGGTCTGATGTCTGAAATTTATTGTAAAGATTGTGCCTATTGGGATGAAATGGGGCAGGGCAGCCCCACCCGAATGCGTGAAGGCAGATGTCGGCGCCATGCGCCACACCCGCATCAGAGCGATATGCAAGAGGGCGAGGGAACCATGTGGCCTGCTACTTTTGAGGATGACTGGTGCGGCGAAAGTCGCCCCCGCACCGGCTTAACTGATAACACTCTTGATGTTGACCAATTCCGCGATTTGTTTTGATATGGCAAACAACTCTGTTTTGGTTGTTTTAAAACCTGCACATTAAATCGCCGCTGCTATATCTGCCGCAATCGCTTGCAAAATGATTGTTGTGGCCGTGCCAAAAGCGCCGACGGCGTCAATAATATTAGGTGCATCAATGGGTGCTGACGCTGTATAGCTACCAGATGTAATGACTTGCCCTGACTTTGTTTGCAGGCTCATATCCATGGCAATTATGGCCTCCCCATTTGGTGCATAGGCGAAATGCGTTGCCGTAAGCTTCAAGCGATAATTAATTTGCTTCAGACTTTCGGAGGTTCCGAAAATAGCATCTGATGACCCAGCATTCAAAGATGATATTGTTGCATTTTGGAGAAGGTAGGATGGCTGGCTATGCCAGAAATGTCCACGCTGTTCAACCAGTTGAAGGGGCGTGGCACTTTCCTGAATGATAAGTGCGCGACCAGATTGCACGCCTTTTATTGTGACAGGCCGGACCTCGATTTCAGCCATTTGACCATAGCGCTCGGTGATGGGCTCAACAGCTAAATCGTAAAATCTATCAGCCTCGCGTTTTGGTGCAGCCGAACAGGCAGCCAGGAGTGCCAACATAGATGTAAGCAAAATGAAATGATGAAATTTGGAAATCAATTTTGTAACCATAATGCTACCCTCTAATTCGTACCACGGATGAGAATTGACGGATCATCACGTAATTGTGCAGTCATTTCTTCAATATTCAGAGCTGAACTTTCCAATCTCTGAAGAAAGCTATCAATTCTATCTTCACCAAGGTCAGTTAATGTAGCTGCATTTGTTGCAGCAATATTGATCGCCCGACTAGCAAATAACAATTCTTCACGGATTGCGCCAACATTCTGAATGAGTGTGTCTAGTTGGTCTATATTCTCTGTGGAGGCAAGTTGTTCTAGTCCCGCCATGCTGCGCTCGACGCTGCCAGATGCGTTGTTTAAGCGTGTTAGGAAGCTATCAATGACACGTACACGGTCAGGTGAGATGAGTTGTCCTGCTGTGTCTATCAGAGCTACACTTTTTGCAGATAGTGCTACAACATTATCAGATGCTGATTGAATATCAGACAATATGTCATCAATACCATTAAAGGCATTGCTATTTGTCATATCACTAATATTGGCGCTGGCAGTCTCCAAATTCTGTACTGTATTTTTCACACTGCCAAGAATAGCTGGTGCATCATCATCTAATTGCGCTGCAATTCCTGATACAGAGGCAAGCGCGTCTCTACCTTCATTCTCCAGTAAATCGGCTGTTGTATTCAGAAGCGGCGCAAGGCTGGTTTCTGCAATGACGGTCAATCTATCAGCAGTGCGGCTAAGGTCAGCCATGATATTTCCGCTATCAACACCGTCAATTTCACTATTTGGCGCTAATGCGGAGGCAGTTCCAGCGGTAATTTGAATGGCTGGAGCTGATAATAATGACAATGCGGCTATCTGAGATGTAGAATCTTCTGGAATTGCCCAGCCAGCCTCGATGCCAATATCAATCCGGAAGCGCATACCCGTCGCTGATGTCTCTGGGGTGATGTCTGTTACACTGCCTATAATATAGCCTTCATAAACAACTGCAGCGCCTGTCTTTAGGCCAGCTACATTGCTGAAATAGCTGAAATAGCTGTCTTGACGATTAAACTGGCCACGAACAGTGACAAACATAGCCACGATCAGCGCCAATCCAACTATTACAAAAAGGCCGGCGACAAAATCCGATACTTTCCAGCGCATGTCTTATCTCCCTCATAAGCGTTTAGCTTGGCCGGCAACCGGACAAACCTGCTTTTTATATTTCTCCATATAGGCGCTTTAAATGCGCTTCAGGGTCAAATTCTTCTTCTTCAGCTATTCTGTTAATTAGATTTTGAATTCTCTGATTATCACTATTTTTGATTTCATCCACAGTGCCCGTAAAGATGATGTAGCCTCTATCAAGAACGACAATACGATCTGCAATTTTAAAGGCGCTATCTAGCTCGTGCGTAACAACCACAACACTCATGCCAAGAGAGGTCTTTAACTTGATGATAAGTTCATCAAGGGCTGCCGCAATGACAGGATCTAGTCCGGCTGATGGTTCATCCATAAAGGTCAAGCGTGGATCAAGTGCGATTGCGCGTGCCACGGCAGCTCGTTTTAACATGCCGCCTGATAATTCTGATGGTAGTAGATCTTCTTTACCAAGAAGCCCTACGAAATCAAGCTTCATCCGTGTTATAAAACTGATGGTTTCCTCATCAAGGTCAGTATGCTCAATCATTGGCAAGGCAACATTCTGGGCAACTGTCATTGACGATAATAACGCGCCAGACTGGAAGGCAACGCCAATATTTTTGAGTAAGCTAAGCCGCTCCATCTCGGAGACGCCATAAAGAGACTTTCCAAACAATTCTACATCGCCTTCCATAGGCGCCTTTAAGCCTATCAGATGACGCAGAAATGTTGATTTGCCAGAGCCAGACCCGCCCATAATAACAACAATCTCTCCAGGCTCTATTGTCATATTACAGCCATGAATAACAGGCACGCCATTATAGCCGCCCTTGAGATTTGAGACAATGATAGGCGTTGGTTTGTCTGTAGCCATCTATCTCTCTCCTAAAGAACCAAAGCAAACACGGCGTCTGCTGCAATAATGGCTGAGATACAGGTGACAACTGAACTTGTGGTGGCCTTGCCCAAAACTTCTGCTCCGCCTGAGACACCCATCCCAATCGAAATACCTGTAAGCGATATAAGCATTGAGAAGATGACGGCCTTGCCAAAGCTGTGCATCAAATCAACGAGCGTTACAATACTGAGTACGTCTGCCCAATAGGCTGTGGGACCAATGCCAAGGACGATATTGATATAGAGGCCGGCGGCTCCAAAAGCGGCGATATTGGCGATAGCAACCAAGATAGGAAGGCTGACTATCAGTCCGACTAATGAAGGCGCAACTACATAACGAAGTGGTGAGATGCCCATGACAGACAAGGCATCAATTTCACCATTTAGGCGCATAGAGCCTACCCGGCTGGTGAGTTGCGAGCCAGACCGCCCTGCCACTAAGATTCCTGTTATCAATGGGGCAAATTCACGTGGTATTGAGAGGGCAAGCCCAAAGGTCACTTGTGTTTCAGCACCAAAAACACGCAAAGAATAAATGCCTTGAATTGATAACATAATCCCAATGGTAGAGGCCATAAGGAGGACAACAGGAATAGCCTGAATACCGGCTGTATGAATTTCAGCAGCTATATGCCGAAGTCTGACAGGCTGGGCATGGCGACGACCTAGGGCTATCAAATACAAAGATTGCCATAAGATAATACAGGCGAACCCAATGAAGCTTATGCCGTCAATGAGTCCTGTGACGGTAGCTTTGCCAGTGCGCCCAAAGGCAGTCACGCCTTTTACAATTTTGTCAGATGTAGAGGATTGCGCCATGAGCTATCCTTGGGACGCTTGAATAAAATAAAATACTATATGAAAGTTAACTAAATAAGTTTGATTTTTCCAATGAATTTTGATTTTAATGAAGCAATCTAAGTCATTGACTGTCCGGATGGAATCGCTGCTATCCTAAAGTCTTATCTGGCTTTGTGAGGTGAAGAATGAATAGTGGAGCCATTTTAGTTGGAAATATCAAAGGCGGCGTGGGGAAAAGCATGCTGACAGCCTTTATGACCGACTATTTGCGCCGAAAATTCAGAAATCATGAGATGAAAGTCATTGATGCAGATCCGCAAGGCACTGCTTTTGAGATGCTGGAGCCACAATTTCCGCGTGGTAATGTGCGGCATCTTGGTGTTGGTGGCCGCTATGACGGTGTGAATCTCGTCACTTTGGACAGTTTGCTGAGAACTTATCTAAATAATGATGACCATCTAGTTATGATAGATAGTGGCGCGGGCACACCAGATGCGCTCTTGCATGCGATCATGGCATGTAGATGTATTCTTGTACCAGTATCTTTATCTTGGGCTGATATTCGTCCAACAGTAGATTTCATTAAGATAATACAAACCCGTAAGGATGAGGCTAATCAAACTTGCCCGCATATTGTTGTGGTGCCAAATCGCGTGCCGCCTAGACAGCGCGATATCTCCGAAATCACAAATGCCCTCCGCGGGCTTGATGTGGTCCTCGCGCCAGGGCTGAGCGAGTTGTCTGCTGTGCGCAAGCAATCGGCTGCCTTTACAGGCCTAACCGGATTGAAGGGCACGCGATATTATGATGAATTTCAAAAACTAGGTGCCTTTGTTTGTGATTATGTGCTTAGTGGCAAAATAGATACAATGTTCGACAAAAACCGTGTTCAGCATGGCAATGTCATAAGGTTGCGAACCTGAGCTAATTTGCAAGGCTGTTGTGCCTCTCTGATAGTACTGATGGCCGTTTCCATTGCCTAAATCGGATTGGCCGTGCAATTTTCGTCAGGGTAGCGGCGGCTAAGTTCTGTGGCAAGCTAACCCCGCACGAAGCGGTATGCAGCTCATATTGCCGCAGGCGCTCTGTCAAATAGAAACCAATTGGCTATGGTCAGCTATTGATTAGCCTTGTGCATTTCTGAGGCAACCCAGCGGTGAAAGTGATGCGTAGGTGCATCCATAACAGCCGAGAATTTGCCGCCATCATAGGATAGGCTGTGCCGTCCCTTTTGCATGCCCTCTACCACACCAATATCCTCAACAAAAATTTCTTTCCACATAGCTGCATTTGTCTCACGCATATCAGCATAAGTCTCTGTCAAAGCAGCCTCATCAGCGTAATAAAGCGTGATGCGCTCAATTGTTCGTTCCTGTGTTTGCGGTAGCAGCACAATAGCGAATGCATGGTCTCTATGCACGCCTAACAAAACATTGGGGAATAAAGCGCAATATTCTGCACCGGTATTCCACTTCTCAGATAGGCTTGTAAAATTATGGAAGCTGCGGCCATCTTCTGAAAGGCTTGGATTGTAAACCATTGTGCCCTGACCAGCATAATTGTCTGCGCTTAAAATATTGTAATGATCTTGCAAGCGTGAATAGCTGTTTAAGGCTGGATGAATGAAGGGTAGGTGATAGGCCTCACAATAATTCTCAACTGCAAGTTTCCAATTACACGCCACAGTCAATTCAAAACTGGAATCCTCACCGCCCCAAAAAATAGGCTGTTCGAATTCTGCCCAGCGTTCAATAAGGTCTGCGGCAAACTGCTCAAATGGATCTGCTGTTCCAGACAGATTTACAAAGACAACATCACGCCAGACCGTAGCACGTACCTTATTAAGTGGAAGTTGATCACATGGCACAGAGCTATGATTGTGAATATCAGGACCGCCAGCATGAGGGGTTGCGCGCAGATTGCCTTCTAAATCATAGGCCCACGCATGATATGGACATGTTATAGGGCCGGATAAGCGTTTCGCTTCAGATACCAATATCATACCACGATGTCTGCAAATATTCTCGAAGACATGGACGTTATTGCTTTTGTCTCGCGTCATTAACAAAGGAATGCCCATAAATTCTAGTGGATAGACACAACCTGGCTTCGGGACGTCTTTGCCAAACTCGATAGCTGCCCAGCCATCTTTAAAAAGGATCTGTTTTTCAGCTTCATGGGTGGCAGCGTCAACATAATGGTTGTTTGA
>WTHY01000058.1 GCA_011522945.1 Alphaproteobacteria bacterium | reverse complement strand
CTTCAGCTGGCGGCGCAGTTGGCAATTATGCTGATCTTGATGCTGTACCTGCTGGCGTCTACACACACATTCGTACAACGATTGATGGTCAAATTACATTCTCCGGCCCAGCTGTGACAACAGGCGGTAACAATTGTCCAGCTCAGACAAATGTAAGCACACTTGTTGCAACAGCCACTATTAATGGTGCTTTAAGTCTGTCAGCGAATGATGCCTTCAACCTTTCGGTGGACGTTGCAAATCAAAAACTTATCCACGACTATGAGCTAAGTAGCCCCATTGCCATTTCAAAATCTGGCTCCTTGCCTCAGGTTCAAATTGATTTTTCAACGTCTGACGGCCATTTATGTAATGGCACTACATCTTACCCAGGTGTTCCTTTTGTTGATATCAAGGTGATCAATAATTAAGTTGGGCTAAAATCGAACATATAAAGATTAAAAAAAGCCAGTCTTTTGTTGAAAGGGCTGGCTTTTTTGCTGGTGAATGTTCAGCACCACGATTTATCTATTCTTCAGGTTTGTCTGCCAATTTATCTGCTAGCCACTCCCTAACCTCATGACTATTTTCACCTAAGCGTGGTGCATCACAATTTGGTTTGTATTGCTTTATGCTACCCAAACGAAAGGGCAGTGTTGGTACCTTTGTTCCATCATCAAGGGTTTGTATATAATGGCGCTGCTTTACTTGGTCTGAGTCTAATGCTTCTGGCAATGAGCGAAGTCTCGCACATGGCACGCCGGCGGATTGTAAAATAGGCTCCCATTCTTCGGCTGTTTTTTTATTTAACTCTATCTGTATTTCCTCAACTAGCAATGCTGCGTTTTTACTGCGGTCTGCGCGCTCTTTAAATCGCTTATCTGATAGCCAATCCAGTCGTCCTAACGCAGAGGCTAGATTGTGAAAATGTGCCTCTTCATTCACACCCAGCGACATAACCCCCTCTTTACAAGGGAAGCTTCCAGCACCAGGTGAGCGACTATTTGCTAAATTACCTCGTCTTTGGGGCGTGTTACCCGTGGCGAGATAATCTGTAATGGTCGAGCTCATCAAACTAAGGCCTGTTTCAAGCATGGATACATCTATAAACGTGCCGTGACCTGTTTTGGTGCGCTGAAATAATGCAGCTGATATAGCAAAGCTTGCTGATAGGGCGGTGCTATAATCTAATATTGGTGCGCCTGTTCTGATGGGGCCTGTCTCTTGTGTGCCTGTTGCGTCCATCAGTCCGCATGCTGCTTGTATATTCACATCATATGCTGATGTATTTTCTTGTGGTCCGTTTCTGCCATATCCCGTCATAGAACAATAGATGAGGTGGGGATGGTTCTTTGAGACTGTGTTTTCATCCAATTTCAAACGCTTCATCATCGCTGGCGTATGATTTTCCACAAGAACATCTGCTACAGATAATAAATCTTCAAATAGCTGACGATCACCTTCATTTTCTAGGTCGAGTGTAATGGATTTTTTACCAGCAGCTTGCGTTAAATAGGCCGTACTCATAGCTCTGCGCGCTGCTTGTTTATCAGTGCCGCCGCGATGGCGTATCGCATCGCCTTTATATGGCGTTTCAACTTTGATAACAGTGGCACCCAATAAGCCCAAATAATACGCGCAGGCCGGGCCAGCTAGAACATGTGTAAAGTCAATTACAACTATTTCAGAAAATGGTTGCATATCTGTCATATCATCATCTCGGTCAACTGCATCAAAAAGTGAATTTTCATAGTACAGTTTATGTTCAATGTGTCTATCAAAAGAGATTGGTGACATATTTGTTAGGTGTTTGCTTACTACACTTCATTAATTTTACATTAAAAAAATATTTTTTTTCTTTTCGATAGACAAAGTATTCTTGGGTGTTAGTATTTTCCGCTACGGGGTTTATTTTGAAGAGATTCGATGGGGTTTAATCAAACCCCATCAATAGCTATATTATGATATGCCCTGTCATATAGTTTTGTTCTGGCATGTATTTCGGGAGGAAATAATGAATTTTGCTAAAACACTTGTCGCTGGTATTGCGGCATCTACACTTCTTGTTGGTGGTGCAGCACTAGCTGATTATCCAACTAAGCCTATCAAAATCATGGTTGGTTTCTCTGCTGGCGGTGGTACAGACACAACAGCACGTGGTTTCGCATCATACATGCATGAAGCACCATCAATGAATGGTATGCCTGCATATATCGTAAACCTACCAGGTGCATCAGGCCAAAAAGCTGCGTCAGCAGTTCTTGGTGAAGAGCGTGATGGTCACACTCTATACATGATC
>WTHY01000125.1 GCA_011522945.1 Alphaproteobacteria bacterium | reverse complement strand
AGGATACCATTACCCTTAAGCGCCTTTGATGAGAATGTGTTCATCATGCCGCCATCGCCTTCACCATTCAGGTGATCAACAGCTAGCAAATATGCACGAAGCTCATCTGCGCCCTCATCAGCGTAAGGGCCAGTTTGTGGAACGTTAAAGCCCAGTGTTACAGTTGAACCTTTTGGCTCATTTCTGTAAGCCTGTGCTGGGCTTGAAAAAATCGTTGGCATTGCAAGGCCGGCACCAAGAACAGCACCTGACTTCAATAACCCACGACGAGTTGGTGTAAATTGTGACATGAAACCTCCCTATGTCTCGGAGCCGCTGCTTATTTTTCGAAGCTTGGCGACCCCTATCATTAGCTATGTCATTTTCCATTGCCGAATTAGCAATATATTGTTTCTGAATTAGGGATAAAGAAAAGCAAAGGTGATTCTTCTGCCCGAATAGATTTTTTGTAAAAATCTTGCAAAGCGCAGCAAAAGCACTGTAAAAAATTTACAAGTAAACGTACTTGTCGCGCAATCTCAAGATCTGTCGCGCAAGCTCGGAGGTCATTATGGCACTTCAACTAATTGGGACGCGTGTTCGTTTGTTGCGACGTGCATTAAAAATGAAGCAGTCAGATTTGGCCCAATCTGTTGGTATTTCTGCCTCTTATCTCAATCTCATAGAACATAATAAAAGACCGGTGGCAGGAAAATTATTGTTGGCCTTGGCTGCAGAGCTGGATGTGACTGCTGAGGATCTTGCCCGAAATGCTGATACGAATATGTTGGAGCGATTTCATCAGACAGCGCGGCGCATTCCATCTGCCGCTGCCGAATTAGAGCGAATCAATGAGTTTATCGGCCGCTTTCCAGGATGGGCAGAACTGCTAGATGATCAAATCCGGAAAACAGAGACACAAGCTGATACATTGGCAAGCCTATCAGATCAGTTTCATCATGACCCTGTGTTGCGAGACACATTACATATTATGCTGACCAATATTACAGCAATTCGATCTACAGCTGAGATTCTCGTTTTACATGGGGCGCTTGAAGCTGAGCAGCGTGCACGATTTGATGCAAACATCTTTCAAGAGAGTAAAAGGCTGGCGCGAAAGGCAGAAGAATTGCTGGCCGCCTTTGACCCTGATGTAACAGTCACCAGCAACCCCGCTATGCCGCAAAAGGTTGATGGCAAAGCTGCTGGCAACCTAGGCGACATACAATCTGCTGGCATGCAGGACACATCAAACCTAGCATATCTCGTTGGGCGTTTTGTACCTGCCTTGGAGACAGGTGAGATACCAGTTTCTGACATAATTGCAGAAACAGAATTCACGACATTTACAGATACCCCAACAGCTGCAAAGCATTTGGAGAGTTGGGCAGGTCGATATCGCAAAGTCGCTTTGGCACTGCCGCTTGATGATATTATTGAAACAGCTGAGCGGCATCACTTTGACCCCTTTACGCTTGCAGAACAGTATCAGCAGGATGTGCCAACAGTCTTTTTCCGACTTGCACATTTGCCGACAGACAAGCCTGAGATGCCACAATTTGGATTATTGGAGATTGATAATTCAGCAGGTGTCTTATTGCGCAAAGAATTACGTGCATTGAGATTGCCAACAAGGAGTGGCGCTTGTCCAAGATGGCCTATTTACAGAGCCTTATCCAGGCCGCAGCAAGGTATTATGGCACGCTTAAATCCAATAGATGGTTTGCCGTGCATTAGCTATAGCTATGCGTGGCAGACACAGCATCATCTGACAGGCCTGCCGCCATTGATGCGGGCTATGATGCTATATCGTGAAGCTGGAAGCCTTGCTGACAAGGCTGGGTCTCGTGCACAAACGGCAGGCACGCCATTAGAAATTGAAGTTGGGTTTCATTGTGCCATTTGTGCACGCACAAATTGTGGGGACAGACGTGAAGCCTATGCGCTAACAAGTTGAGGTTTTCACGTGATGAGATGATGACTGTTTTCGACTTGCTGACAAGGTGTTTTTCCTGTCTGATATAAGCGGTTTGGGGGAGGGATCATATGGCTGCAAAGATACTTATAGTAGAAGATGAGCCGCATATTGTTGAAGCTGTCAGATTTTTATTTCAGCGTGAAGGCTGGGAGTGCACGGTAGAAGCAGATGGCGCTTTGGCGGTAGACACAGTGTCATCATCAGACCCAGATCTCATCATTCTTGATCATATGCTACCGAACAAAAGTGGTATTGATATTGTGAAGGAATTGCGGCAACGCGAGTCTAGTCGAGATGTGCCGATTTTGATGCTTACCGCGAAAGGGCAAGCGCGAGACAGGCAAATGGCGCAGCTTGCAGGGGTTTCTAGTTTTATGACCAAGCCCTTTGCCAATGGCGAACTTGTTGAAGAAGCCAGACATTTACTGGCTGACAAAGCCTAATGACTGAGACTAAGGCGCACAAACAAACTGATGATGGTGCTCGTGAAATGGGGGCGAATCCCGCAATTCATTCCGAGGCTAATCGCCAGCCACTGCCTGCACAGCGAAAATCTGACTTGTTCCAGTATAAAAGCCGTGTGCGCGAAATATCAATTATCGTCACGATTTTTGGCATGCTACTGTTTGGAACAACATTACCAAACGCCTTTTTGGCGGCAGGTACCGAGACTCAAATTCTACAGTCTGGTCTCCTCATTTTTGGTTTCTGGCTCGCCTTAATCCTTGTCGCATTATTTTTGTCTAATCGTTTATTGCTAAACGAGACTGATGAATGATCTCTGTTGAGTTAATCATCGGCGCAACGCTTCTCTACAGCTTGCTCTTATTTTTTGTTGCCTATCTGGCGGAACGGCGTGTGCGGCGTGGACATGCAGGATTTTTGCGGTCACCTGTTATCTACACATTATCCTTATCTGTCTATTGTACAGCATGGACCTTCTATGGAGCGGTGGGGTCAGCGGCCAGAAATGGCCTAGAATATATCGCCATTTATCTTGGCCCCACATTAGTTTTTGTCGGATGGTGGTGGTTTTTGCGCCGCCTTGTGCGTACTGGCAGGAGAGAGCGGCTGACATCTATCGCTGATTTGCTATCTTCACGATATGGAAAAAGCACATCATTAGGGGTGATTGTCTCTCTTATCGCTCTTTTTGGCGCAACACCCTATATTGCCCTGCAGCTACAATCTCTAACCTTAAGCCTCTCCGTGTTCTCACAGGCATCCTTGCCACATAATATCGGGCAGACAGCCGCACTTGCAGATGGCGGACAAGTCTGGGGTCAAACAACAGCTTTTTTACTAGCGATAGGCCTTGCAACATTCACAATTATGTTTGGCACACGTAATCTACATGCCTCTGAGCGTCATGAGGGTGTTGTTACGGCGATTGCCATCGAGGCGTTAGTGAAACTGGCATCACTTGTGACAGTTGGTGTTGCTGTCTGTTATTGGATTTTGACATCACCAGTAGATTTAACGCCGGCGCTGGATCAGCTGGCACAAAATACCAACCTGTTTGATCAAAGATGGATTACCCTTACATTTTTATCAGGCTTTGCCATTATCTGCTTGCCACGCATGTTTCAGGTCATCGTTGTTGAAAATAGAGATGACAAGCAACTCTCTATGGCCTCATGGGCATTTCCGGGATATCTTTTTCTCATGAGCCTATTTGTGCTGCCGATAGCCTTATTTGGTCTAAGCACATTGCCTGCATCTGCCAATCCAGACTTATTTGTTTTGAGTGTTCCTCTATCGCAAGGCCAGACAGGGATGGCGGCATTTGCCTTTTTGGGAGGCTTTTCTTCTGCAACCTCTATGGTCATAATGGCAGCGCTGGCCCTCTCCACGATGATTTCAAATAATATTGTATTACCGCTCTGGCTAAAGCTCTCAGGCAGTGGCCCAGCAGCCTCTTATGATTTACGACGTGTGACACTGACCTCAAGGCGGATTAGTATTATTGTCATTCTGTTGTTTGGCTATTTGTATTTTCGGGCATCAGGCGGTTCTGGCGCGCTCGCAGCGATCGGCTTAATTGCGTTTCTCGGTGTTAGCCAGGCGCTGCCAGCGCTTGTTGGCGGGTTATTATGGCAGGGCGCAACAAAGGCTGGCGCACTGAGTGGTGTCATAACAGGCTTCACCATATGGGCATATGCCTCTTTTCTGCCCAGCTTTGAAGGGCAGTTCATTTTAAGTGCCTCAATATTGGACTCAGGATTATTTGGACTGAATTGGCTGAGACCAACAGCCCTTTTTGGTTCAGAAATTCAAGACCCGTTAGTTCATGCCACCTTCTGGTCACTTGGTTTGAATAGTCTTGTGTTTGTTCTTGTATCCGTCTTTAGCCGGCCTACGGCGCTAGAACAATTTCAGGCTTATATTTTTACATCTCCGCGCGTAGATAGCCAGTATAAGCGTGCCTATTTGCAACCATCCTCTGAGCATGAATTATTAGCGGTGTCGCAGCGTATTTTGGGACGTGAAGAGGCAAGTGCTTTATTTCGTGCAGCCGCGCAAAAACAAGGCATCACCTCTGGTTTACCAAAATTAACGAGCGATTTGATTGAAGAATTAGAACGACAATTCTCTTCTGTAGTGGGGGCCGCAACAGCACATGCTTTATTCGCCCAAATGACAACAGATGGATATATCTCAGTAAGTGAGTTGGTTGCGCTTGCAGATGAATCGGCGCAAGTGCGGGCCTATTCTGCCGAGCTGGAAGAAAAATCCATTGCCCTGGAGACAGCTGCGAACAAGTTGCGTGAAGCGAATATGCAACTTCTGCATCTTGGCCAGCAGCGGGATAATTTTCTCTCGCAAGTTAGTCATGAGCTCAGAACGCCTATGGCTTCTATTCGCTCATTTGCAGAAATTCTGAGAGAAGCACAAACAGATACAGCAAGAGGTGGCACACAAAATAGCGCAGAACAAACAAGTCATTTTGCGTCTATCATCCATGATGAGAGTATGCGGCTCACAAGATTATTAGATAATATTCTTGAGATCAGCTTTTTGGAAAGCGGACAGGCACGGCTTGATGTTCAGTTTGTAGCCTTGCCCCAATTGTTAAGTAGAGCAGAATTAGCCCTTAATAGTTTGATTTCAGAACATGGTGCTATCATCGATCTGGAGCTGCATACAGAGGATCAGCTAGTAGAGACAGATGCAGACAGGCTGCTTCAGGTTCTGATCAATCTGATATCAAATGCGATTAAACATAATGATAAGACTGTGCCGCATATCCTGATTTCCACAAATGTTATAGATGTTGGCGCGCATCCAAAACTTGTTATTCATGTGCAAGATAATGGTCCTGGTATAGCCTCAGAGCAGCGCGAAAAAATCTTTGAAAAATTTGCGACTGTTACACCGACAAATTCCAAAACTGGTGTTGGGCTTGGACTTGCAATTAGTGCTCAAATGATGGTGAATTTACATGGCAAGCTTCACTTGCGTGACAGCGGCTCTGGTAGCTTATTCGAAATTATTGTGCCGCTATCTTGGCCGGCAGACGAGCCCTCATAGCATGGCTTAAATGCTGTCTGATGGGATTGACAAAAATCAGCTACAGGGGAAGGTTGCATATGTCTTTTGCCTCTAGATAGGGGGCATAGCTAAATCTGCCTGCTGGTATATTGAAGGTGTGCAATCTGGCTAGGCCCGCAATCAATTTTTCTTAAATTGGCACATTTGAGCTAGCTACCTTAAGCTAGCCTTCCTAAGGCTGATTGCACCCAAAAAGGCTTTCCCGCTCCTTTAGGATACTCGAAATTTGCCAACCCTAAGCTGGCTGGTATAGAGACGCATCATCGATATTTTAAAAACTATACCATGGCTCAGCCTCAATACAGACATGCTCTGACCTGTCGCTTTCCCGTCGCATTTTTTGCCTCTCTGTAATGACCATCATGCATCTGTGCTTTCGTCATCCTAATCTATGTCCGGTAGGTCATATTTGTAGGATAGCTTTGGGGCGCAATGCTCCACAAAGTTCTGTGCAGCTAGAGGCTTGAGCAGGTCTTTTATTTGCGGTGTCTTATTTTTGACAAGATGGCCCAAAAGCAGTTTTGTCTTAAGGTTAATTGGTTTACTGTGCAGCGCGTTGTTGAAATCATCAGAAATTTGTGGATGTACAAAATGTTTAAACGCCGGATAAGAGCTGCCTTTGCCGCCTATATTCTACCCTGTCTTCTGGTCTTTTCTGTCAGTATAGCCAGTGCGGCAAGCTGGGACGATGTTGTTGCGCAGGGACATGGCAAAACAGTATATTTCAACGCTTGGGGCGGTGATGCCAAAATCAATAGCTATATCAAATGGGCTGGTAAGCGCTTGGCAGCTACTCATGATATTGACCTGGTTCATGTGAAGCTGACAGATACAGCCGCTGCTGTTAGCCGTATTTTGGCAGAGCAAGCTGCTGGGCGCGACAATGATGGCACGATTGACCTGCTCTGGGTCAATGGGGAAAATTTCGCAGCGCTGAAACGTGCTGGTTTATTGCAAGATGATAGCTGGGTATTTGCTCTACCAAGCTGGCAATTCACAGATGTTGAAACGCTGCCGGCGCTGATTTCTGATTTTGCGGAACCAACTGAGGGTAAGGAATCCCCATGGGGACGTGCACAGCTCGTTTTTGCTTATGACAGTGCCATTTTGCCAAACCCGCCACGTTCGGCATCGGCACTAGCAGAGTATATTGCCACCCACCCTGGAAAATTTACATTTCCGCAACCTCCAGATTTTGTCGGAGTATCGTTTTTAAAGCAGCTCTTAATTGAACTTACACAGGCAGATGCAGCGCTTTATGCGCCTGTTTCTGAGGCTGACTTTGATGCCATTACAAAACCGCTTTGGGCATGGTTGGAGACTGCGCAGCCAAATTTATGGCGTGCAGGTCGAAATTATCCAGCAAATTATCCTACCTTGCGCAGATTACTTGGTGATGGCGAAGTTGCTATTGCGGTATCCTTCAATCCTGCAGATGCGTCAGCAGCTGTCGTATCAGGTGAGCTGCCAGAGACAACACGCACCTATATCCACGAGGGCGGCACATTAGCAAATATTCATTTTCTAGCTATTCCCTATAATGCGGCATCACCTTCGGCCGCAAAAATCGTAGCAGATTTTATGCTGTCTCCAGAGGCACAATTACATAAAGCAGATCCTGCGATTTGGGGTGACCCAACCGTTCTGTCATTGGATAAGCTGCCTGCAAATATGCAAGCTGCCTTTGATGCATTGCCACGTGGTGTGGCTACCTTAAGTCCAGCGGCTTTAGATACAACATTAGCAGAGCCGCATCCATCCTGGGTCCCTAAGCTTGAAGCAGAATGGCGACGGCGCTTTGCCAGTGGAAATTAGTAACCATGACCATCTGGACCAAGGCCAAATTGGCGAGAATATGACGGTTTAGCATCCAAATGACGAATATCGCTTTGATAACCGTCTGATTTCCCTGTTGGCGACATAAGTCTGGTCTTTACAATTGCTATCCATGATTTCATGCTGTCGCAGCTATTCTAGATAGGCGCTCTCATAGATTGAGGCATTCAGGGGCTGAGCAATAAAGACGTGAAAAACGATAGATTTTTTCTGGCCATAATCACCCAATATGCCTTGTTGCTTTTTGTAGCGCCAGTATGCCTAGGTCTGGTTGGTGTTCTATTGCCGGCAGCTGGATATTTTCCTGCGCTTGGCGGTACAGGCATATCTATGGAGCCGCTTCTAGCCTTTCTTAATATGCCAGGATTAGGCTCTGCTGTGTTTTTGTCACTAAGCACTGGGTTGATCGCAACCCTACTGTCATTTGCAGGTGCCGTTAGCC
>WTHY01000014.1 GCA_011522945.1 Alphaproteobacteria bacterium | reverse complement strand
GTTAATAAGTGATCCCAAACGTTTAGACGATTAAACCAATCTCACAGAAAAGAGACGCGTCGGCGACGAAAAAACGTATATTAACAGCGGCAAAAAATGAATTTTCTAAGAAAGGTTTAGGGGGTGCCCGCATAGACGAAATTGCTCTGAAATCAAAAGCGAATAAGCGGATGATTTATCATTATTTCGGCAATAAAGAAGCACTATTTTTAAAGACCCTAGAAGATGCTTACATAGAAATCCGAGGTGCTGAACAAAGCCTAAATTTGATAGAGCTTGACCCAGAAGAAGCGCTGATCAAATTGGTGAGATTCACCTGGGATTATTATTTAAAGAACCCTGAGTTCATCACACTCGTGAATAGTGAGAATTTGCATAAGGGAAAGCATCTAAAGAAATCGAAAATAATTGAAGACATCAGTAATAAATTTGTCTCAATGGTAGGCGCAATTCTAGATAAGGGTGTTGCCTCTGGACAGTTTCGGTCTGGTATTGATCCTGTACAGCTAAACATTACAATTGCAGCCATTGGATATTATTATCTAACAAACAGACATACGGGCGCTATTGTCTATCAAAGAGATTTGGACAGTGCCGAGGCTTATAATGAGCGTCTCAAATTTAATATTGAGACAATTTTACGACTTGTTAAAACTTATGAGCGTTGATCTGCTTTCATCATATCAGAGGCTTTTTCTGCAATCATCATAGCGGCTGCATTGGTGTTTGATGAAATCAATTGCGGCATAATGGAATTATCCACAATTCTTAGACCGTCAACGCCTCTGACGCGCAATCTGACATCCACAACTGAGGCTTTGTCCGCTCCCATTCGGGCTGTGCCAGCTGCGTGATGTGAGGTTTTAGAATGCTGGCAAATATAAGCAAAATACGCTTCATCAGATATGACATCCGGCCCAGGCAGCTGTTCTTGCCTGATGAATGGCGCGAGTGCCTTTGCCCCTAATATTTTCTGTGTGAGTTTCAGGCCCGCTATCGACATGGCGCGGTCATGCTCATCTGCCAGATAATTTGGGTCTATCAGCGGCGCTTGTGACAGATGCGGGCCTGCCAATAATACAGTGCCACGTGAACGCGGTCTCAAATAGCAGGAATTTAGTGTAATACCACCGGTCGGCATTGCCACAACTCCATGCTCGATCCCTGTACCTAGTCCCAAATGCATCTGCACATCTGGCGAACGCGCAGCGTGGTCGACATACCAAAATCCGCCAGTTTCGAATAAAGAGGATGCTACTGGCCCGGTGCGCGTGAGGAGATACCGTATCAGAGCAGCAGCAGCATAAAAGGGGTTAGCATATTTGTCATAGCTATGATGGCCAGACAGCTCTGCGATACAATAAAGATCAAGATGGTCCTGAAAATTCTTGCCGATCTCAGGCAGATGTAAGACAGGCTCTATACCTGCCTGTTTTAAGCACTCTGAATCGCCGATACCAGAAAGTTGTAGCAGTCTGGGTGTGCCAACAGCGCCGCAGGATAAGATGATTTCTGCTCTTGCTTTGTGGAGATCACCATTTTGCATTTCTACATGCGAGGCACGCCCATCAATCAGATATAGACGTTTTACCTGACTATCAGTCAAAATCTGGAGATTTTTGCGGTGACGGGCATGACTCAGATAGGCTTTGGCGCTAGAGCATCTGCGGGCATCTCTTTGCGTGAGTTGGTAAAAGCCTACGCCGTCTTGTGCCTGTCCGGACATATCAAAATTGCGGGGAATGCCTAGCTCTGCAGCAGCATCAAAAAAGGCATCACAAACTGGTAGTGGTGCACGGGGCTGGCTTACAGCCAGTGGTCCTCCTGTAGCGTGATATGCATCATCAAAACTGTCATTATCTTCTGATTTTTTATAGTAGGGAAGTACATCATCATAAGACCAGCCGACACATCCCAACTGTCGCCATTCATCATAATCCTGGCGTGCACCACGAGTGTATATTTGTGCATTTATAGTTGAGCCGCCACCCATGACCTTGGCTTGGGTGAAGCGAAAGATTTTCCGCTGCATATGGCGTTGGGGGACGGTGTCCCATCCCCAGCTACCAATGCCTTTCGTCATTTTGGCAAAACCAGCAGGCCAGTGATATAGCGGGTGCTTGTCTTGGCTGCCAGCCTCGATCAGCAAAACAGAATATGCTGGATTTTCAGATAGTCTGGAGGCCATAACACAGCCAGCAGATCCGCCACCTATGATAATATAATCAAATTCCATATTATCCCTGCTGATGATGTGACCAGCTTGTTAGATGTCTAGTCTGTTTTCAGTTTCAGGATCGAATAATACAACCTTATCCATATTCACGGTGAAGGATGCTAACGTCCCTGATGGCAGCGCAACATCGCCTCGCAAGCGGGATACAACATCGTGCCCTGCCAGATTGAGTGTCACAAAGGTGTCTGCACCAGAAGGCTCTGTTACCATTACCATCGTCTCAAACGGTTTGGAGATATTCACGTTTCTATCTTCGTTCCCAAGGTCTGAAATGGCCTCTGGCCTGATGCCAAGTAACACGCTCTGACCATTATTGAAGCTACTTGCAGGCTGGGATAGTTGTAGGTCTATAGCTTTACCACTTCCATCTTCAAAACAGGCAAATGCGTGTTTTGCTTTGATAGTTATTGTGGCTGGGATTACATTCATCGCTGGGCTGCCTATGAATTTTGCAACAAACACATTGGCAGGTGTATTATAAACTTCGCTTGGTGTGCCTAATTGCTGGACATAGCCATTATACATTACTGCAATACGTGATGATAAAGTCATGGCCTCAATCTGGTCATGGGTCACATATACAATAGTTTTTTTGAGCTTTTGATGTAGCTTTTTAATCTCGGTGCGCATATCGACGCGCAGCTTGGCATCGAGATTGGATAAAGGCTCATCAAATAAGAATACATCTGGGTTTCGCACTAGAGCACGGCCCATCGCAACTCGTTGGCGTTGTCCACCGGAGAGTTGACCAGGTTTTCTATTCAATAACGGCTCTATCTGAAGTAATTTTGCAACATCATTCAGAGCCGCCTCTCTCTCAGATTTTGGCACATTATGCATTTCCAGCCCGAATGTAATATTTTGCGCAACGGTCATGTTTGGGTAGAGGGCATAACTCTGGAACACCATCGCAATATTACGGTTAGACGGGTGTACATGATTAACGGTTTGATCATTAATCGCAATCTCACCTGAGGTCAGATTTTCTAAGCCTGCAATGATATTCAACAAGGTTGATTTGCCGCAGCCAGATGGGCCGACTAGGACCAGAAATTCACCTTCATCAACATTGATATCGATATCATGCAACACCTTAACAGCGCCATAAGATTTGGTGACATTGTTGATTTCAAGAAATCCCATTAGCTTAGCCTTTCACAGAACCGGCCATTAGGCCACGGACAAAATAACGCCCTGCAACAATATAAACGAGCAATGTCGGCAGTGCTGCCAAGATCGCACCTGCAAAATGCACATTATATTCTTTTACACCTGTTGATGATTGTACCAGATTATTCAGCGCGGCTGTCATGGGCTGATCTTGACCGCCGAAGGATACGCCAAATAGAAAATCATTCCAGATATTTGTGAATTGCCATATGACGCAAACAACCGTAATTGGCCCCGATACTGGCAGCATAATGCGCCAGAAAATCTGGAAAAAGCCAGCGCCATCAATCATGGCGGCACGCACCAGCTCAGTTGGAAATGCGGCATAATAATTGCGGTAATATAGTGTTGAAAACCCAATTCCATAGACAACATGCACAAGTATCAAGCCGCTGACCGAGCCTGATAACCCTAATTTTCCAAGGACCATTGCCATCGGAATAAGAACGATTTGAAAGGGAATAAAACAGGAGAATAACATCAGCCCAAAGATAATCGTATCCCCTTTAAAGCGCCATTTTGTCAGCACATAGCCGTTAAGAGCGCCTATAATTGAAGAGATGATCACCGCAGGCACTACCATGATAATGGAATTGATGAAATAGGGTCTCAGGCCTGTTGGCTCTACACCAATCTGGGCTGTCGACCATGCTTTTAACCATGGTTCAATTGTCCATTCTTTTGGTAGTGCCATCATGTTGCCACCGGTAATTTCCGATAGCGGCTTGAGAGAATTGGCAATCATCACAAAGAGCGGCACAAGGTAGAACAGCGCAAATACTAATAAGGTCACATATATCAGCACCATTGTTGTGCGGTTGTTTTTGACAGCGCTATCTTGGGACGCGATGCTCATGATCTGTCCTCCCGCGTTTCTGCATAAAGATAGGGTATCATAATCGCTGCAATGGTAATTAGCATTATCACAGCAGATGCGGCGCCGACCCCCATTGAATTTCGCGTGAACGTATAACTATACATAAAGGTGGCAGGCAGTTCTGTTGCCCGTCCCGGGCCGCCGCCTGTCAGGGCAATAATCAAATCATAGGATTTGATGGCCAGATGTGAGAGGATTACGAAGGAGGATAGGAACGCTGGCCTTAGCATAGGAATGACAATCCTACGATAGAGATGCCATGACGACGCCCCATCAATTTGTGCTGCTTTTAGAATTTCATTATCAATACCGCGCAAACCTGCCAGAAACATCGCCATTACAAAACCAGAACTCTGCCAAACAGCAGCGATCACAACAGTATAAATTGCAAAATTCCTATCTTTAATCCACCGGAACTCAAAACTTTCCCAGCCCCAAAGATGCATGGTGTTTTGAAGGCCAATGCCTGGATCAAGAATCCATTTCCAAGCTGTGCCAGTCACAATGAAAGATAAGGCCATCGGGTAGAGATATAGTGGGCGTAATACGCCTTCACCTCGAATTTTCTGGTCAAGAAAAATTGCGAGTGTCAAACCAATAACGGTGCATATGGCAATGTAGAGTGAGGCAAAAATACCCAGATTCGTAATCGACACCCACCAATGTGATAAATCCCAAAGGCGTGCATAATTCTTAAGGCCAACCCAATCATAATTAGGCAACATACGAGAGTTTGTAAAACTCAGATAAAATGTAAATAAAATGAAACCATAGACAAAAAGACCTGTTGTGGCGATTGATGGCGATAGGACAAGTTTAGGTAGCCAGTCCTGCAATCTGGTCTTGAAATCTGGCTTGTGAAGTGAACGGGCCATTCAAAATCCTCACATAGAGAAACACAAAAAAATAGAGCGATAAAAAAGCGATAAAAAATAATATGATGAAAAATAAAGAGCAGGGGTGGCCCCTGCTCTTATCGATGGTGTCTTTTAGGCTTACATTGCGCCTTCGACTGCGCTGACTAGCTCTTCTGCTGCTGTCTTTGCATCATATTCGCCATTGAAATGTGCAGTAACAACGTCATAGATAGCATTCTTCACAGCTGCCCGGTTAGCATGGCCATGCGCCATTGAGCCAACTAGTGTGCCACTGTCTGAAGCTGCAGCTAATTCAGCCATACCTTTTTTACCACAGGCATCGAATGCATCATTTGGTACGTCAGTACGTGCAGGAACAGACCCCTTCACTACGTTAAAGGCTGACTGGAATGATGGAGACATAATCGCAGCAGCCATCGCACCTTGGTCAGCCATCGCGCCTGCATCCTTCACACCAAACATTGCGAATTGGTCTGAGTTGAATGACACTGTGCCTGCTGAGCCTGGTACACGGAAGCATAGGAAATCTTTGTTTGGCTCTTTACCTGCATTCAGGAATTCGCCTTTTGCCCAATCACCCATGATTTGGAAAGCCGCATCGCCATTGATAACCATCGCTGATGCCAGGTTCCAATCGCGGCCAGAGAAGTTTTCATCAACATTCGCACGTAATGTTGCCATGCGCTCAAATGCTTTTACCATTGTGGCTGAACCCAGAGCAGCTGAATCAAGCTCTACAAATGCTTTTTTGTAGAAGTCTGCGCCACCTGTTGACAGCACGACACCATCGAACATTGTAGCTTCCTGCCATGCCTGACCACCATGTGCTAATGGTGTCTTACCAGCGGCCTTCACCTTTGCCATAGCAGCTTCAAACTCTTCCCAAGACTTTGGCTCCGAAATGCCCAAGCTGTCTAGGATGCTTTTGTTCGCCCACACCCAGTTTGTTGAGTGTACGTTAACTGGCGCTGAAATCCAGTTGCCACCACTTTTTGCGAATCCTTGCAGTGCAGCTGGAACTACAGCGTCCCAACCTTCTTTTGCAGCAACATCATTGAGGTTTGCCAGTGCGCCCTGTTCGGCCCAGTCAAGAATGTCAAAACCAAGCATCTGCACAGCTGTTGGTGGGTCACCTGCAGTAACACGTGCACGCAATGTTGTCATGGCAGCTTCACCGCCGCCACCTGCAACAGGCATATCTGTCCATCCGATTCCTTGGCCCTGAAGATCTTGCTTCAGAACGTTGAGAGCTGCAGCCTCACCACCTGATGTCCACCAGTGTAAAACTTCAACATCGCCTGCATGTGCGACGCTAGTTGATGCCAGAAGCATCGCCGCAGCAGCGATTTTCTTTGTTAAATGTGCACGCATCTTGATTTCCTCCTCATGAATTGCGTCAGCCAAGTGCTGTAGTAACTGTTTTTTTACAGTAAGATTAATGTAACTGAATAGTTACTGATAGAAATCCTACAGCAAATTGTCAGAATTCTACCAGAAAAATTTTCAGTCATTCTACGATATGACAACAAATTATCAAATCCGTGTAGCTCTTTTTTAACAAGAATCATTGCTGTGGGAGGCGATGCCAGAAGGGTTGGCTATTATATGTGTCTTAATGCCCCTTAGTTAGTGTGTTAGATACCTGTGCCAAAGTGTGTTTGAGACTATGAAATAATCTCGAGATTTTTTTCATCTAATTGCTGATATATTCAGATTATATCAGTTAAGGGATAGCATAGATGAAAAGGCTGAGGCTCTCAGATGCAAATTTATATTAAGACTTCACAAGGGCATATTTTTCTTTCACCATTACATAATTCTGCGCGCTAGCCTCATAGCTTTTGCGCATATTTCTGCCCTTCCAAACAGGCGTTTTGTCTGCAGCATATATGGATTGCCGATGACCGTTACCAGCCAAACAGATGAGATTTTTGATTTTGTAATTATAGGCGCTGGTATAGCTGGTGCCTCTGTTGCTGCCTATCTGGCAGAAGATGCTACGCTCTGTTTAGTAGAGGGGGAAGGTCAAGCAGGCTATCATGCTACAGGCCGATCTGCGGCTATGTATGTACCAGCCTATGGGCCGCCGGCTATCAGAATGTTAACACGTGCATCAGGCGCATTTTTCAAAGCGCCTCCAATAGGGTTTGCAGATACAGACTTGTTACGTGACCGTGCTATATTAATGATTGCGACATTTGCACAAAGGCAAAGCCTTCTGGAATTTGAGCAAGATGTTGAAGCAGCGAAAGTCATGCAAAAACTAGACGCATCGCAGCTGCACCAGTATCAGCCCTTATTACGCGACGGCTATGCAGATAGTGGCCTATATGATCCAACAGGAAGCGACATCGATGTGGATGCGCTGCATAGAGGGTTTCTGCGTCAGACGAAACAGCATGGTGGGCACATTGTGACAAATAGCACTGTCACATCATTGATACGTAAAAATGCAGTGTGGCATGTACAGACAAATATAGGTCAAATAAAAGGCCGTGTGATTATCAATGCAGCTGGGGCCTGGGCAGACGTGCTTGGAGAAATGGCTGGTGCAGAGACAATTGGACTTGTGCCAAAAAGGCGCACTGCATTATTGATAGAGTCAGATGACAATGTCGATATAGCCTCAATGCCTATGACAATAGATATTGATGAGCAGTTCTACCT
>WTHY01000156.1:1356-7901 GCA_011522945.1 Alphaproteobacteria bacterium | reverse complement strand
CGGCCCAGAAGGGCGTGTTATTTGTGGCTTGTCTGGCGGCGTTGATAGCTCTGTTACAGCAAAATTGCTGCATGAGGCGATTGGTGAACGACTGACCTGTGTCTTTGTCGATCATGGACTGCTTCGTAAAGGCGAAGCAGAGGAAGTGGTGCGCCTGTTTGGAGACCATTATAATATTCCGCTTATTCATGCAGATGCCTCTGAGATGTTTTTGAAACGTTTGGCTGGTGTTACAGATCCAGAACAAAAGCGCAAAATTATCGGGGCCAGTTTTATCGAAGTTTTTGACGCTGAGTCTGCCAATATTGCAGGGGCAGAATTTCTTGCGCAAGGCACATTATATCCAGATGTGATTGAGAGTATTTCAGCCGCCGGTGGCGGTGCTGTAACAATCAAGTCGCATCATAATGTTGGCGGTCTGCCTGACGATATGGCGCTTAGTCTTGTTGAGCCACTTCGTATGTTGTTCAAAGATGAAGTGCGGGCGCTAGGACGCGAACTTGGTTTGCCAGAAACCCTTGTTGGCAGACACCCCTTCCCAGGGCCAGGCCTGGCTATTCGCATTCCTGGCGAAATCACAGATGAAAAACTGTCAATCTTGCGTGAGGCAGATGCTGTCTATTTGGATGCCATCCGTAAAGCCGGCCTATATGACGAGATATGGCAGGCCTTTGCAGTTCTGCTGCCAGTGCGCACCGTCGGTGTGATGGGGGATGCACGCTCATATGAATATGTGTGCGGGTTACGCGCGGTCACCTCAACAGACGGCATGACAGCTGAAACCTATTTATTTGAGCCAGAATTTCTGGCAGCAACAGCTACACGCATGATTAATGAAGTCTCTGGCATAAATCGTGTCGTTTATGATTACACATCAAAACCACCAGGCACGATCGAATGGGAGTAATATTTTCAATGACTTACGCCATTAGAACTATTGGGTGGAAATGAGTGACGGCTTCTAGGGCAACGTTTCATCTCAAAGCTACCTTGTACGATTGAGTGTATATAAATAAGAGCTAGAAAGGCAGCACGCCATCTCAAACCTCATCTATTTCAACTCAGGCGCTACCCCACTGGCAGCTCTTTATGATGGACACAGGACCCGCGCGATAAGCCACAGCATATAGACAGCACATAGACAGATAGAGCATGGCTGCTTGTTTCAGATAATTATCTCAGCACTCATGCCTTAAATGTGTTTTCGTAGCTTTTGCGCATTTCGTTTTTCTGCACCTTACCCATGGTGTTGCGTGGCAGTGCATCAACAAAGAAAACACGCTTTGGGCATTTGAACTTGGCCAATCGCTGTTGCAGAGCTGAAATAATTTGATCTGCCGTAAGTTTACCGCCCGGCTGCGGTACAATAACGGCAACAACCGCTTCACCAAAGTCAGGATGTGGTACACCGATGACGGCTGATTCATTAACGCCGTCTAAATCATCAATTTCAGATTCCACCTCTTTGGGATAGACATTATAGCCCCCGGAAATCACCAAATCTTTAGAACGGCCAATGATGGTTATGTACCCATCCTGATCGATTTTTGCGATATCTCCAGTAATAAAGAAGCCATCATCGCGAAATTCTTCAGCTGTTTTTTCAGGCATGCGCCAATATCCTTGGAAAACATTAGGGCCACGCACCTCAAGATTGCCAATCTCACCATTTGGCAGATTGTCACCAGTTTCAGGGTCAACCACGCGCAATTCGATGTTTGGCAGAGGAAATCCAACTGTTCCGGCGCGGCGTTCACCGTCATAGGGATTGGATGAACTCATCGTGGTTTCTGTCATGCCATAGCGTTCTAGAATGCGCTGGCCTGTTTTGTCTTCAAACTCGCGATGCGTTTCTGCCAATAGTGGCGCACTACCTGATACAAATAAGCGCATATGTCCTAGATTTTCTGGGGTGCAACGTGCATCAGCTAACATGCGTGTATAAAAGGTGGGAACGCCCATCATCGTGGTTGCATCCCCAATTTTATCCATCACAACATCAATGTCGAACTTTGGAAGAAAGATCATTGACGCGCCCACATTCAATGACACATTGACGGCCACGAATAACCCATGTGCATGAAAGATGGGCAAGGCGTGTAGCAATCGATCCTTTGATGTGAAACGCCATGCCTCTGACAGGCTTTCGGCATTGGATAACAGGTTTTTGTTGCTTAGCATCGCCCCTTTAGAACGGCCCGTTGTCCCAGATGTATATAGGATTGCGGCCAGATCATCAGGGCCACGTTCAGCAACAGGGCATATAGGTGAAGCTGTTTTGGCTGCATCAATCAACGTGCCATCAGAGTTCTCTCCCAGTGTGAATAGCGTCGCCTTATGCTGTGCACAAATAGGTGCAATTTGGTCTTCCGCCTGCATTGAGGACACAACAACAGTTGGTTCCGCATCGCCGATGAAATAGTCTATTTCAGCCGGCATATAGGCTGTATTTAAAGGGAGAAAGAGCGCGCCTAAACGCAAACATGCTAAATAAAGGGCTAGCGCCTCTACCGATTTTTCGCATTGCATCGCGACACGATGGCCTGGTTCAACACCTGCATCACGCAAAATATTTGCAATTTGACCTGATAGCAAAAATAACTCTTGGCCAGACACTTCAGAATTATCGGGGCGGATCAAAACGGCATCTGTCCGCGTTTCCAGCGGGGCTACCAGGGCATCAAATAACATGTTCATAGGTTTCTTGTCCCTTAGCGGCCTTTGAATTCAGGTTTGCGTTTTTCCATAAACGCCTTACGTCCTTCAACATAATCTTGAGATGCAAAACAGGCAGCGACCATTTCATCACATTTTGCCAAATCGCGTTTTGCAGGATCAGCTTGCATAACCTGTGTTGCAATGAATTTCATAGTTTGAATGGTTAATGGGGCATTGCCAGCAATGGTATCTGACAACGCCTCGACGCGCGCATTCAAGTCTTCTTCTGTGATCACCTCTTGGATGAAGCCGATGCGCAGTGCTGTATCTGCGTCGATTGATTTCGCAGTAAACATCAATTGCTTGGCAGCGGCGGCACCTACGGCATTGACCAAACGGCGAATAGCATCAAACGGATAGCCAAGGGCTAGCTTTGCGGCAGGCATTGCAAAACGTGATTTATCTGATGCCACGCGGATATCGGTACAGGCAGCCAAGTTCAAACCCCCTCCAATACAATGACCATTAATCATAGCAATTGTAGGTTTTGGGTAATTTTCAATGATATCATAGACGACTTTAAGGCGCGCATTATAATGCTCAGTTGCATCTTTTGATCCACGTTCTTTTTCAAATTTTGAAATATCTGCACCTGACACAAAGGCCTTTCCACCCGCACCGGATAGAATAACGATACGCACATCTTCATTATCCTTGAACGCGTTTAATGCGACTTCGACGGCATCCCACATTTCTAATGAAACGGCATTGTGCCGTTCAGGGTTATTAAAGATGATATGCCCAACAGCACCTTTGATTACGCCTTTGATTTTCTCTGTTGGCAGGTCGATTTCAATGCTCATCTCATGTTCTTTCTACTTATATGATGGAATTGTCTTTTAGGGTGACCGCTTGGTCGGCGTCGATTCCCAATTCTTCTAGAATTTCTAGTGTATGTTCACCGCGTGTCGGGGGCGATCCCACCAGCTGCGATGGTGTACGTGTCAGTTGCACAGGTTGACCCATGGCATGCGTGTCACCAAAGGGAACAGTACTAAGTGGTTGTGCAACGCCTAAATGCTGGACCTGTGGATCGGCAAACATTTCGTCTATCTTGTAAATAGGCCCACATGGCACGCCCGCAGCGGTAAGGGCATCCACCCATTCGGCACTGGTTTTAGTGGCGATGATGTCGGCAATCTCGGCGTTCAGGCGAACACGATTTTCACGCCTGTCTGCGTTTGTTTTATAATTCTCATGTTCAAACCAGTCTGGTTTGCCAAGTGCATCACATAAACGACGCCATGTTTCATTACCTGCAACAGCAATATTTACCGCACCATCTTTTGTTAGGAAACGATTCGTTGGAAGACTGGTTGGATGTTCATTGCCGACCTGTGGTGCGACTTCTTCCTTCATCAACCAACGGGCTGCTTGGAAATCCAGCATGAATGCTTGTGATTGTAATAATGAGGTGTGGAGCCATTGACCTTCACCAGATTTTTCTCGCTCGACTAAAGCGGTTAATATGCCCAATGCACAAAATAGACCAGCCGTTAGATCAGCAATTGGGATCCCAACGCGCATTGGGCCACCCTCAGGATCGCCCGTGATCGACATTAATCCCCCCATACCTTGAGCAATCTGATCAAATCCTGGGCGTTTGGCATAGGGACCTGTTTGTCCAAATCCTGAAATGCTTGCCAAGATAATCTTGGGGTTTAAGGCCTTAAGGCTTTCATAATCAATGCCCAGCCGATCCTTCACATCAGGACGAAAATTTTCCACAACAACATCAGCCGTTTTCACAAGTTTTAGAAAGATGTTTTTGCCTTCGTCTGATTTCAGGTTCAGCGTCAGGCTGCGGCGATTTCGTTGTAGATTTTGCCAATCAGGCGTATTGCGACCTGCGCCAAGAGCACCATCAGCCTCAAGCGATTCAGGCTGTTCAATTTTGATTACGTCGGCGCCCCAATCAGCAAGTTGCCGAACAGCTGTTGGCCCGGAGCGTACGCGTGTCAAATCAAGAACGCGAATGTGGGATAGTGCTGCAGATGCGGGTTGATGTGGCATGTGGGTCTCCCTATTGGCGCGATATGGACGCGCAATTTGATGACCAAAATAGACCCTTGTTCAGTGTAAGTTGCAAGTTATTAAACGCATTTTGCGCGGTTTTTCCGTCTATCAAACGTTCAACTATCTCTTCTTTAAATCTTCCCCTGCTTGACCTTTAGGAAGTTTTTAAAGATTGGGAATTTGATCTCTCAGAGCTTTAACATCTTCCCGCATCGTCACTTTCGCTTTGGGCGCCTTTCGAGGCTTAATCTATCGCTGCCTTAAGTGCTGCCTCGCAATGTATGCGCGTTGTATCAAAAACAGGTAAGCTTGTGTTTTCCTCATTTAATAACAGACAAACTTCAGTGCATCCCAAAATGACACTGTCAGCACCGGATTGCTTCAAATCCTTAACGATATCGACATAGATGTCTTCACTTTTGACCGTTATTTCATTCCGGCATAGCTCAGAAAAAATGATATCGTTAATCTGCGCCCGTTGCGCTGCATTTGGAATTAAAGGATTGATTGTCCTGTCTCTCAAAATCTTGAGATAGAAATCCTCTTCCATCGTGAATTTTGTCGCAATAAAAGCAGGTTTGTTGCAATTCCTGTCCAAAATAGCAGCTGACGTAGCCTCTGCAATATGGAGCAGAGGTGCATCTACACCTTGCATCATATCGTCTGCCAATTTGTGCATTGTATTTGTTGCTAAAATAATGAGCTCTGCGCCCGCCTTTTCAAGGCTGATTGCTTCGGCATTCAAGACTTTTGCAATATCTGTCCAGCGGCCCTCATGCATCATTTTCGCAAGTGGCGCAAAATCCAAAGAACGCAACAATAAATTCGGGGAGTGCAAGCCACCAAAATGGGTGAGCGTTAACTCACATAAAGTCTGGTAATAGATCTGAGATGACGCTGCTGACATACCACCCAAAATACCGATTTTTTTCATATTGGGCTCCTCATATGCTGGCTTCCAATTTCTTTCCTATAAGAAACTCCTGACGCTATCAAAAATGCCAATAGTCATGCAAATGCCTAATAGATGATACGACATCACAAACCACATCTGTCTTTCACATGAGTTGTGAACAATAATGTGATAGGTAAGAACAAGCCCGTTAGCTGCATAGCGGTCTAACAGACAGGCTGAGTTGCACAAAATTGCATAAGGTTATGATAAATGAGGCAGAGCGCCCAGTCTCCCCAGAGTTTCCAAAACATACACCTATTATAAAAAGTGCTTGATGACAGTTTCGCAGGTCTGATTTACGCCAAACCTGTCTCTATATGTATCTGGTGCATATAGGATTTTGATATATGCTTCCTATACCACGGTCCTTCACAGTCTGTTTCCTTTAACTGACGAAATTCATCTTTTGTTAGTTTCATATAAATAAAGTGAAAATTCCCGCACAGGTTTGTGGGTTTTTTCGTTGGTATGTCACTGGAGATAGTTTCATGGATGGAACTCAGCCACATTATCAGGATGAAATTGATTTCATTGAAGTTATTGAAACTCTTTGGGAGGGAAAATGGAAGCTCATCGGTGCAATAATGGCGTCTATATCAGGTGTGTTTGCAATCCTATTTATTTCATCGCCTCCAACCTTTACGGCAGTTACCAATTTTACAAAAGTTCCAACCTTTGAGGCTGAGTATTATAGGCGTTTTAACGCGATTGGTTTTATCGAAATCACACCTACGCTCTTACTTGACCTGTATGTAGAACAGTTTGAGCAAGGCGGTATATTTGAACAGGCGATCCAAAATGCCGAATTGCTAGATATCAAGAATTTTGAGTCTGATGAAGCCTATGATGAAGCCAT
>WTHY01000156.1:0-1256 GCA_011522945.1 Alphaproteobacteria bacterium | reverse complement strand
CCGAATTGCTAGATATCAAGAATTTTGAGTCTGATGAAGCCTATGATGAAGCCATCACCTCATTAGTATCTTCCATTCAACTAATCCCGCCACAACATACCAGTACTAATGCTGACGCAATATATCGTGAGCGCATAAATAACAAATGGCAGATTGTTTTTGAGCATGTTGATGAGGCAGCTTGGAAAGCAGTTCTAACGGATGCCGATAGGCGTGCAAATGAGGCTGTTCGGTCCGTTCTAGAGCAAAGATTTGAAACCGCATTTCAAGTCGCCACGCAGCAGCAAAACTTCGCGTTGGAAGATATCAATAAGCGGATTATGAACGCACAATCCGAGTTTGACAGGGATATGAAAGAGTTTGAGGCAAATCTTGGTTTTGACCTTGAAGATGTCACAAACCAGATTCAGAACATCCTTTCAGATTATGATAAAAAACTTATGAGCAGGTTAGCATTCCTAGATGAGCAGGCAAAAATAGCGAGAACTATAGGGGTAGCGAAAAATACAATCGAGGCACAGACATTCAATGTGCAAAGCGGGTTTGTTGCAAATGTAAATGCAGACACACCATTTTACTTGAGAGGCTATGAAGCTATTGAAAAAGAAATTGAACTCATAAAGGCAAGAGGGCAAACACATGCCTTTGTTGACGGGTTGCTCGAACTAGAACAGAAAAAAAGAGCGTTAGAGCAAGATAGGACATTGCATAGGGCAGAAACCAAAAAGTTATTCTTGGCCAGTTTAAAAGATTTAGACGAGCAGAAACGCAATATTGAACAAGATCCTAAGCTTCAACGTGCAAGGCAATTATTTCAAAGCACGCCAATTTTTACCTCTCATGGTTTCAAAGCGGCTCACATACGTATAGATACAACCCATTTCACATATGCAAGAAGCTGGTCTTTTGTTTTGGTGTTGGCTGCATTGTCAGGCGCAATGGTCGGCGTTATCTATGTGTTACTCTCCAGTGCATTCGCAAAACGCAAGCGGCATTTGGCTGATAGGCAATTACATTTCCAAAGCTGAATGTAGACTCTCATGTTCTTAATTAGGGCATGAGATATAATATCACTGATGAGGAGATGCGGAATAGATGTTTTTGTCCTCTTTTTGGGTGACACCACTATCTGTGTCGAGATGCCTAACAGATGAGTGATTTGCAGATGACCTGCCAGCAGGACTGCCAGCAGAGTGCAGGCCAGAAGATGACAGTTCTGTAGACAACCAGCCAGCAGACAGCTGATCTGCAGCAAA
>WTHY01000050.1:22366-25029 GCA_011522945.1 Alphaproteobacteria bacterium | reverse complement strand
GGCTTTGCCGCCCGTGCCTATGGTGAGGCGGCACATGCTGAAAATCAGCTTATTCTGGCGCGTGCCAGCGCGATAGCTCTGGTTGCAGCCACGATTTTTATGCTGTTCCTGCCGGCCTTCCTATCGTCCGCCCTCTGGCTGTTAGAAGCAGAGCCACATGTTGAAGCATTGATGGTGGAGTATGTGCAGATCAGGATTTTTGCCGCACCAGCTGCCTTGCTCAATATCACGCTACTTGGCTGGCTTTACGGACAACAAGCTATGCGTATTGGCATGGCGCAATTACTGATGGTGAATCTCCTCAATATCAGCCTCAGTCTTGGCTTTGTGATGGGTCTAAATTGGGGGATTGCAGGTGTGGCCATTGCCTCTGTCGGGGCGCAATGGGGCGGGCTTATCCTGACTATCACACTGATATATATGCAGCGTCGCCGGTTCCATCTGGACAGGCTCCATTTTGACAAAGCTGGCCTTAGCGCCCTTGCCCCGTGGCTGCGCTATTTTTCCTTAAGCCGTGATTTGGTATTGCGGACAGGCTTACTATTCCTTGTTGAATTTCTGTTGATTTCGCAAGCTGCCAAGATAGACACGCTGACCCTCGCTGCCATGCAAATTTTGATTGTTCTGTTTGGCCTGATTGCCTATGGGCTAGACGGGTTTGCCCATGCAGCTGAGGCGCTTGTCGGGGAAGCCATTGGCAAAGGCAGACCAAAGCAGCTTATGATGGTGGCCCGCCGGTCTACCTATCTTGCCTTTATCGTCGCCTGTTTGATGAGTGGCTTTTTCGCCTTTGCCCAGCCTCTTATCATACCGCTATTTACCAATCAGCCAGATTTGCAGGCAGCTGTTATCTCTATCTGGCATTGGGTGCTTATTATTCCACCAGCCTCAATGCTGGCCTTTCAGATGGATGGTATTTTTGTCGGCGCGGCACAAGGACGTGAAATGCGTAACAGCATGATCCTCGCCTTTATCCTGTTTGGCCTGAGCTTGCTGATATTAAAACAATTTGATGATCATATTGCCCCGCTTGACGCGCTACTGGCAGCCTTTATCTTATATCTTATAGCCCGTGGTCTTTTGCTCTGGCGCAGACTGCACATAGTGCGCCACCAAGCAGAAGACCAGAAGATAAAAATACAGCAGGCAAAGATACAATAAGCAAAGATAGAACATACAAAGATACAACATACAAAGATATAACGGGCAGCCTCGCAGCAAACAACATCGCAATACATAAACAGGCAGCACCCCTAACCCATAGTGAGCAGAGAGATATTTTATGCAAATCCCGCACCTACAATCTGATTTTGGTTTTACAGATGATGCGACTGCCCTGCGCGCATTGCGTCTTGTGCGTAAAGACAGGCTTGATGCCCTAATAGCAGATTTGCCACAGGCTCAGGCAGCTTGGGTCGCTGAAACAGGCTTTACCGCCACCGCTGGTAGTCTTTGCCTGCTTTCAGATGTAGAGGGGAAAATCACCTCTGCCCTGCTAGGTGTTGGTGAGACACCTATCTGGGATATGGCAGCAGCCGCCAGCACATTGCCTGCTGGCACATGGCAGCTTGAGACCGACCTAGATACAGATTTGCTGTATCTCGGATGGGGTCTTGCACAATATAAATTCCGGTCTGTTGATACAGACACTTCTGAAGCCGCGCGCCTATATCACCCAGACCCAGATGGCGCTATTGAAACGCTATCTTTATTGGCAGGCACTACCTTTTGCCGTGACCTCATTAATCTGCCAGCCAATATCATGACGCCAGCAGGTCTTGAGAGAGCTGCACATAATTTAGCAAGCGCCTGTGAGGCTGAGATTTCTGTAACGGTTGGTGAGGTGTTAGAAGACACCTGTCCAGCTTTGCATATTGTAGGCCGCGCAGCAGAGGTGCCGCCGCGCCTTATCGATATGAAATGGGGCACAGAGGGACCTCTTATTACGCTCATCGGCAAAGGCATTACCTTTGATACAGGTGGCCTTGATCTGAAGCCATCTAGAGCCATGGAGATGATGAAAAAAGATATGGGTGGTGCTGCGCATACACTTGGTCTGGCTGCCGCCATTATGAAAAGTAATTTACCGGTCAGATTACGTGTGCTGATAGCCGCAGCTGAAAATTCTGTTTCGGACCGTTCCATGCGCCCTCTAGATATCATCGAAACAGCAGCCGGCACCAAAGTAGAGGTTGGTAATACAGATGCAGAGGGCCGTCTGGTGCTCGCTGATGCACTCTATTATGCCAAGCAGGATGCACCAGATCTGATGCTGGATTTTGCTACCTTAACAGGCGCAGCACGTGTGGCGCTTGGCACAGAATGTCCAGCGCTATTTGCGAATGATGATGCAGTGGCACAACGTCTTGTTGCCCTTGGCATGGCGCATGAAGACCCGCTCTGGCAATTACCGCTATTTGCACCTTATAAGCGGATGCTAAAGACAGACCATGGCGCTTTGTCCAGTACAGGCAGCTCTGGCTATGGCGGTGCTATTACAGCGGCACTCTTCTTGCAACATTTCGCCGGAGAGACTCTAAACTGGCTGCATATTGATGTGATGGCTTGGAATTTATCAAACCGGCCAGGGCGTCCACGTGGCGGTGAGGCCATGGGCCTTCGCGCCTGCTATGCGCTGATTAAAGACATGGCAGAGGCCTAGG
>WTHY01000050.1:0-22266 GCA_011522945.1 Alphaproteobacteria bacterium | reverse complement strand
GCAGCTGCCTAAGAGATGACCAAAACCACTTGTGCTGGCAATCTAGTTTGTAGATGTCTTATAGGGATTTAGAGGCCACCTATTATGACGAGCTATATCACGAATATCTTGCAGATGCTTAATAGCCACGTGCAGCGGTGACTTGGTTCGCAGGCCCCTTACCATCAAGAACGTCTGCAATCGCATGCGCTATCTGACGCACTGCCGTATGTGGTTCAGTTTGGGCAGCTACATGCGGGAAAATGCTAATGCGCGGCTCGTCCCATAGCGGATCATCTACTGGCAGGGGCTCTGTCTGAAACACATCCAAAGCTGCCCCCGATATCTGTCCAGACTGAATGGCTGTCAGCAAATCAGCTTCCTGTACATGTCCCCCGCGACCACCATTGATAAAATAGGCACTATCTTTCATAGCTGCAAAACTAGAGGCATCAAACAGCCCGCTTGTTTCCTCTGTTAAAGGCAGCAAACAAACATGATAGTCGCAGTTAGATAGCATATCCTGAAATCCATCTCTGCCAGAATAACATGTAATATCGGCTATGGCTTTTTGGCTGCGTGACCAGCCAGATACAGAAAAGCCAAGACTAGCGACCATCTTTGCAACCTCAGAACCAATCGCGCCAATGCCATAAATTCCAACCTGTATCCCGCGATGGTCTATTTGGTCATGGCCCTGCCAGATATGTTGCTGTTGCTGCATGCGATAGGCTGGCCCATAACGCAAATGATCAATTAGGCAGGAAATAACCCAATGGCCCATCGCCACAGACATATGTGGATCAATAATTCTGCAGATGGGTATATCTGTTGGTAACGCTGGATCGCAAAAGAGATGATCAACACCTTGACCAAGAGATAGAATGACTTTCAGGGATTTTAGCTTTGCCAGACGCCCAGCAGGAGGCTTCCATACAAGGGCTACATCTGCATTAATAGCCGCCTCATCCAGCAAAGATACAAATTCCAGATTTGGTAAATATTGACGTAATTGCGCTTCCCAAATCGCTTCCTTTTCAGGGCTGCTTAACCCGTCCAAATAGGCAATTTTAACAGCTTCTTCAGATAAGCTATCAGACATTACTGAAATGCCTGTAAGGCAGCTTGGTGTAGCTCTGCGCTGCCAGCAGCAATAATCTCATCAGAGCTACCCAGATGCAGTGGCTTGCCTGACCAGTCAGTTGCTACACCACCTGCGGCTTGAATCACCGGCACAAGCGCCATCACATCATGCACAGCCAGACCATGTTCAATCACCAAATCAATATGACCAGCTGCCAAAAGTGCATAATTATGACAATCACCGCCATATAGCTGATTGCCACATTTTTGGCTAAAGGGTCTGTAGGTTGCCCAACCGTCTGCGTTAAAGGCCTCTGGTGACGTGGTTGCAATAGCCGCCTTTGCAAGCGGTATGTCAGTGCGGACAGAAATAGGATTACCATTCAGCCTTGCAACTGGTTCAGGGCCTAAAATGCCTGTATAGCAGCTATCCAGCATAGGCATATCAATCATGCCTGCCAGCGGCACACCATTATAACAAAGACCTAGCAAACTACCGAAAGTTGGCTTGCCAGCAACAAAGGCTCTGGTGCCATCAATAGGGTCGATAACCCAGCAATAACCCTCACCTAAATTGTCAGACTGAGAGGCATCGCCATAGCCGAACTCTTCACCAATAATCTTATGGTCAGAAAAATTTGTCTCAATTAGTGTGCGGATAGCCCGTTCCGTTTCTCTATCAGCAATTGTTACAGGGCTATCATCAGCTTTGGTTTCAATATCGAAACCCTGTTTTACATACTGATGAATGAGTGGGCGTGTTTCTGCAATGACAGCGTCAAAAAAAGCTGGCAGTAAGGCTGCCAGCTTTTGTGATAATTCTGTCTGTTGCGGCTTAATTTGCCATCTCCGCAGCAATCTCTACATCTGTTGGCAATGCGGCAGGCGCATCTGCCAGACTGCGCAGATATGCGATCATATTGGCGCGATCTTTTTGCTTTTTCAGACCAGCGAAATTCATCTTGGTGCCTGAGATATATGCCTTTGGCTTGTATAAGAATTGGTTTAGCGCAGCATAATCCCAGCCGCCGCCAAATTCCGCTAAAGCTGTTGAATAGCCAAAACCATCGACAGCGCCCTTATCAGCATTGACGATATTCCAGAGAACTGGGCCAACCTTATTTTTGCCGCCGGCTTCAAACACGTGGCAGGCTGTGCATTTCTTCGCAAGCTTTTCACTGGCCGCCGCATCTGCATTTGCCAGAAGCGCCAATACAGGCTCAGGGCCTGCCGGTGCTTCAGCTGCTGATGACGAAGAGGCGACTTCTGTAACTTCAATCGGATAGGCATTACTTGCCAGCTTTTTATGCGGCACGAGAATTTCAGCCACTTTAATGCCTGTCAGTGCCATTAAACCAGCCATCAAAATTCCGGCAAAAACCTTATTGAACTTCAGACTATCCATAATCTCTAATCCCCCTGACCTGCAAACATGTTTCAAGTCATTTCTGTACATCATTTGTTTACAAGCCCGAATATCTTGCTCAACAAATCAGCGTCAGACTATAATCCCATCAAAAAATAATCTTCGACCGCCATTGTATTAGCCCATCATGCCGCGGCTCTCAAGTCTGATGCGGCAAATTGTGCCGCTTTTCTTTTGCTTGTGCTTTCATTTTGTGGAAAAACTGAGCTCATGATGCCAAACCAAGACACAATCATCCTAATTCCAGCCCGCCATGCAGCCACACGCCTGCCTGGCAAGCCACTTGCTGATATAGCTGGCAAGCCCATGATTCAGCATGTATGGGAGCGAGCAATCGAGGCTGATATGGGTCCGGTCATTGTCGCTACAGATGAAGCTGAAATTGCTGCATGTATAGAGTCTGTGGGCGGTATAGCTATCTTAACAGAAAGTGATTTACCATCAGGCTCGGATAGAATTGCTGTAGCGCTTCAAGCCTATGACCCAGAGGGTAAATTTCAGTCTGTTATAAATCTGCAAGGCGATTTGCCAGACCTAAACCCAAACGCTATCACTATATTGGCAGAGTTGTTACATACTGGTCATTATGAGATGACCACACTAGTCGCCCCAGCCTCAGAGGCAGAGATTGCCCGCCCGCAAGTTGTGAAAGCCGCTATCGCATGGCATGACACTGCACGTGCTGGCATCCGGACAGGAGATGCTCTATATTTTAGCAGAGCCGCGATTCCCACAGGAGATGCCCCAAAATGGCATCATATTGGTCTATATGGCTGGCAGCGTGACGCGTTGATGCAGTTCATAAACCTACCGCCATCAGAGCTTGAGCAATCTGAAAAATTGGAACAATTGCGCGCTTTAGAAGCTGGTATGAAAATTGGTGTTGGTTTGCTAGAGACTGCGCCTGGCGGGGTTGATACAAAAGAGGATTTAGAAGCTGCACGCCAACGTATGGCAAAAGGCTAAGGACTATAGAGATAATGGCTGATATCAAAAAAATCGCATTTCAAGGTACATTAGGTGCCTATTCTCATATGGCCTGTCAGGCCGTGGTGCCTGAGGCAGAGGTCCTGCCATGTGCAAGCTTCTCTGATATGCTAACCGCTGCCACAACCGGCAGCGTAGACGCAGCTATGGTGCCTGTGGAAAATTCCACAGCTGGACGCGTTGCAGATATACACCATTTGCTACCTGGAACAGGTCTGCACATTATTGGTGAACATTTCCAGCCTGTAAGCCACTGCCTGCTGGGACTGCCAGGAACAACACTTGACCAAATCACAGAAGTGCATAGCCACGAACAAGGTCTTGCACAATGTCGCATCAGGCTCGAATCACTTGGCATTAAGCCTGTAATTCATAGTGATACTGCCGGCGCTGCAAAAGATATCGCTGCTCAGGGCGCACCACATATGGGCTCTATTTCCTCTCGGTTGGCGAGTGAGATTTATGGATTGGATATTTTGCTTGAGGGTGCTGAAGATCTGGATGCAAATACTACGCGCTTTTTACTTATGGCGCCTGCCGCTGAAACCCCAACGCTAACGACACCTTCTATCACAACCATTATCTTTACGGTAAGGTCAGTGCCAGCAGTGCTCTATAAAGCACTAGGTGGGTTTGCGACGAATGGCATCAATCTGACAAAGATCGAATCCTATATGCGTGGTGGTCAAATGGGCGCCGCCCAATTCTATATTGATTGTGAAGGCCATATTGAAGATACAGCCATGCAGCATGCACTCGAAGAATTACGGTTCTACTGCGTCGAAGATGGTGTGCGCATTATGGGCTGCTATCCAGCTAGCCCTGATCATAGAGGCTAAGACTGCGCTAAAACGGTACCGAGAGACTTTTGCCGAATCAGAATAATGTCGCACCTTAGCGCGTGCAAAATTGCAGCGTTTAGCATTTTTGTGAATGAGATAGTTGAAAAGCCACCTCTATAGACCGACCAGTCTAATTTTCTCATTAGCATTTGCCTGAAAGCTCTTGTATCAGCGCGCCTGATGACACATATTATGAGGCGGAAGGCTGGACGGACGCACATCTCTGTTCACCCGGGTCAGGTCCGAGAGGAAGCAGCCAAAGCAGTTATTCGCGGGTCGTTCAGTCTTCTGTATATTTAGTAAGAGCGCTACCCATGTTCGCATCAAGCTTACCCCTTATCTGAGCATGACAGCAAAAAGGTTTTTGTTGCATGAGCACATCCAAAACATCCGCCTATCGCGTGCTCGCCCGCAAATACCGGCCAGATAGTTTTTCAGGCCTTATCGGTCAGGATGCGCTTGTACGCACCTTATCTAACGCATTGTCGCTTGGCAGGCTGGCACATGCGTTTGTGCTGACTGGTGTGCGCGGTGTTGGCAAAACCTCGACGGCCCGGATTCTTGCCAAAGGTTTGAACTGTATTGGCCCAGATGGCACAGGCGTGCCAACCTTAGAGCCTTGTGGCAGCTGTGAGCCATGCCGATCTATCTCTGAGGGCAGACATGTTGATGTTCTGGAAATGGATGCTGCCAGCAATACAGGCGTAGATGATGTGCGCGAAATTATCGATGGCGCAGCCTATCGCCCCGTATCAGCACGCTATAAAATCTACATTATTGATGAAGTGCATATGCTCTCAAAAAGTGCCTTTAATGCGCTTCTGAAGACATTGGAAGAACCACCTGAAGCTGTAAAATTTATCTTTGCGACCACTGAGATACGCAAAGTGCCTGTTACGATTTTATCACGTTGTCAGCGCTTTGATTTACGCCGCGTACCAACAGACTTGCTGAGCGCCCATCTCAAGAGCATTGCAGACACAGAGACTATTTCCGCTGACGAAGCTGCCTTGCGTCTTATCGCCATTGCTGGTGAAGGGTCTGTGCGCGACGCGCTTAGCTTACTTGACCAGGCAGCAGCTTTATCAGCTGATTCTATCACAGCTGATATGGTCAATGATATGCTTGGGCGTGGTAGCCTTAGCGATACAGCAATGATGTTAAAAGCCTGCTTAAATGGACAGATAGCAGAAGCTTTAACACAATTCGAAGCTATGATTATAGCTGGTGCTGAGCCTGAACAGGTTATCTCTGATCTATTAGATCTTATCCATCATAGCTCAATGGCAGCTGCCGGTGCCGCCCCGGAAGATTTACCAGAAGCCACAAATGCGATGATTGCAACACTTGCAGAGATGGGCATTGCCCGGCTGGGACGTGCATGGCAAATCCTACTGCAGGGACATAGCGAGATGCGCAACGCGCCACGCCCTCAGTCTGCAGCACAAATGGTTCTGATACGTCTAGCCTATACTGCCCCTATGCCAACACCTGCAGAAATTCTGGAAAAGCTGCCAGATGCGCCTAAATCTGATAGCACTCTACATAACAAAGCGCCTCATCAGCAACCTGCACAAACACAAGATATGGCGACACAGCTCGCACCTCCGGCACCTGAACCAGCCGCACCTGCAGCACCAGACGCAGCAGCACAACAGTCAAATAGCGTGCCAAGCTCAGCCTTATCTACACAGCCTGTTGGCACAGCAGAGGGGCAGGCCTCAGGACAGCTGGATGCCAGAACCAATCAAACAGGATCAAATATGGCCATGCAGGCAGCTACCCAGCAGCCAATGGCTGCGCAGCCTGCTATAACGCCAGATAACATACAGTCAGAGATAGCAGCTGAGCCAGCTATCGAGCCTGTATCATCTCTTGCAGATATCGCCTCTCTTGCCGATAAAAAAGGAGAGCGTATCCTAGCTGCCCATATCCGCAACCATGTACAACTTGTGCAGCTGGCACCGCGGCGCCTTGATGTATCTCTGGCAGGCGAAGCCCCGGCTGATTTGCTATCAAATATTGCCAAACATCTATCTGCATGGATGGGTGAGCCATGGATGGTATCTCTTACGAAAGGCGCTGCTGAACCTACCTTGCGTCAGGCAGAAGATATGGCGCGTGATGCGGCCTTTTCAGAAGCTGCAAAGCAGCCTGTTGTTGCTGAGATTTTATCAACATTCGAAGGCGCCACCATAACCAATATCATTGACCATAAAGCGGCAGATATTTCTGCATCAGAGTCAAAATCACAAGAGAGTAGTCTAGATAAGGATGACAGCCAATGATGCGCAATCTCGGCGGTATGATGAAAAAAGTCCAAGAAATGCAATCTCGTATGGAGGAGATACAGGCAGAGCTGGAAAACCAGCACTTCTCAGCCTCTATCGGCAGTGCTGTATCCGCGACCGTTACGGGCAAAGGTCGTATTGTCAGTCTGAAAATCAGTTCAGATGCCTGTGACCCGTCTGATACAGAGACACTTGAGGATCTGGTCAGCTCTGTTGTGAATAAAGCACTGGATGAAGCAGAAGCAGCGAAGTCAGCTGCCCTATCAGATCTGACTGGCGGCCTGCCATTGCCACCAGGTATGAAACTACCCTTCTAGCACATCACGATTTACTTTTATGATGCAAGATACACCTCTGTCACAGCTGATCAAACGTCTGTCACGTCTGCCAGGACTAGGACCACGTTCTGCACAGCGTGCAGCCTTGCACTTGCTGCGCCATAGAGATACGCAGATGATGCAGCTTGCTATGGAATTAGAGCAGGTTGCCCGCCAATATAAGAGCTGCAACACATGCGGCAATTTGGATTTACATGATATCTGCAGCATCTGCTCAGATAATCGCCGTGATGCAAAACGTATTTGTGTGCTGGAAGATATCGCAGATCTCTGGGCTATGGAGCGGGCGGGCATTTTCAGCGGGCATTATCATATTCTGGGCGGCACATTAAATGCGCTTGATGGCATTGGCCCTGAGGATTTGGGTATAAGCAAACTTATTACCCGCATTGAGCAGGTGACCTCCAGCTTGGCTACGCCGCAACAGCTTGAAATTATTTTGGCAACGTCAGCTACTGTTGATGGTCAAACAACAGCCCATTATATCGCTGAACGTCTAAAATCCATGCCTGTACAAATCAGCCGCCTGGCACATGGCGTGCCTGTTGGCGGCGAGGTGAATTATCTAGATGATGGCACGCTTGCTCAGGCGATGAAGGCACGCACAAGGCTTTAGATAGCTACATACCTATCACCACTTTGACCTAAATGATTTTATTTCCAGAATTCGCGGACAGGGTTGCGGTACAAGTTGTTGTGCCACATGAAGCATAGCCAGAAAATAGGGCTACATATTTGCCATCCTCGCACGGTGCTTGACGGTGCTTGACGGTGTTTGAAGGATATGACCCCCATAATCTGGCAAATCCAATTTAGCGCAATAGGTCTGGCTTAGCTGTAGAGGCTGGCAAATCTGTGTCGGCAGGCGCATCTTCTACTTCAAAACTCTCAATTTTCTCACCACGGCTGGTGATTTTACCTGTAGAGATCTGAATATCACGCACATCTTGCTGCGCTGCTGCGAAATGTCTGTTTAAATTATCAACACGTTTATCTAGGCGTGTCACATCTTCGATCATTTTTCCGATCTCACCTTGGATAACAGCCGTTTGCTCACGCATACGAGCATCACGTAGAATGGCACGAACCGTGTTTAATGTTGCCATCATTGTTGTCGGGGATACGATCCAGATACGTTTTTTAAAACTATCTTCAATCACCTCTGGTAGATGCGCGTGCAGCTCTGCATAAACAGCTTCTGAGGGCAAAAACATACAGGCTGATTCAGCTGTTTCACCCGGAATAATATATTTATCTGCAATATCCTTCACATGCCCGCGCACGGCTAGAGCCAGCTGCTTACGTGCCAAGACACGCTCGGATTCACTGTCAGCAGCCTGCAAGGCGCGCCAGCCTTCAAGTGGAAATTTGGCATCGATAATAATATCACCTGGTGGGTTTGGCAGCTTTAAGACGCAGTCAGCACGTTTCCCATTTGATAAGGTCATCTGGAATTCAAAGGCATTTGGCGGTAAGACCGTGCGCACAAGATTTTCAAGCTGCACCTCACCAAACGCGCCACGCTCTGTTTTGTTGGACAGAATATTATGGAGCTGTGTGACCTGATTATTCAGAGCTGAAATATGCTGATTTGCCTGATCGATAACGGCAAGCCTTTCAGACAGCTTTGTTAGATTTTCGTTCGTCGTCTGTGTTTGCATATGTAGTGACTGACCCATATGCTGACGCAAAGTCCCTAGCTGATCTTCTAGCTTTTTTGATTGTTCATGCAGCTGGCTGCTCAAAGATTGCTGCTGACCTGACGCAGCAGAAGCTAGCTGGGCAAGCTGCCCTCGAATCTCAGCAATGGCTGGGTCTTCTTGTGTGGTTTGTGGCGATTTGCGCCCCAAAAAAAACACCGTTATCGAGCCAATAAAGGCACCAATGAGGACAAATAATAAAAAATCAAAGCCGCTCATATCCGTGAAATATCCTTGTTACGCAATAGTCATATCTGTAGCTCGTTTCTTGACGCATCCCAGCATCTCCTCTAGGTAGTGCCAGAGGTCTTTCATCATCGCATTTTGAAAGCCAGAAGTGAAGTTTAGAAGCAGGTCTCCAAAAGAAATGGCGCTTTTACCAATTATTCATGTCCCTGATCCTCTACTGCGACAGGTTGCAGAACCAGTAGCAGAGATTACACCAGCTATCCTCAAGCAATTGGATGATATGGCTGAAACCATGTATGACGCGCCAGGTATCGGCCTTGCTGCGCCACAAATTGGTGTTATGAACAGGGTCATAGTCATGGATTGCGCCAAGGATGAAGACGGACCAGAGCTATGGAAAATGATAAACCCAGAGATTATTCAGCTTTCCGAAGACACCTCTAAACTTGAAGAGGGTTGTTTATCTATTCCTGGCCATGTGGGTGAGGTTGAGCGGCCTGCATCATTGCGTGCCCGCTTTCTAGATGTTGATGGCAATTTGCAAGAAATGGAAGCAGACGGTCTACTTGCCGCCTGCATTCAACATGAAATTGACCATCTAGATGGTGTGTTATTTATTGATCATCTCTCTCGTTTAAAGAAAAACATGATTTGGCGCAAAGTTCTGAAAGACGCAAAATCAAGAAACTAGGGCGTAGGCTTGTGCTTACAGCGCCTTGATAAAAATATGGCTGATGTGAAAATAGGAAGATAGCGCTACCAGCAATTATCAAGGACAGAGCTTAAGCTTGGTTACAATAAAGCGCTGTTCGCAATCTTCGAAAACCAAGCTATTCTAGGAAAAAGCAAGAGCCGTTAGCCATTATCGAAGACATGGCAATTCTGAGGGATGAAGAAAGGGCAGATATCTATGCGACTGATATTTATGGGCAGTCCTGAATTTGCTGTTCCAAGTCTCAAAAAACTCGCCTCCATACATGAGATTAGCTCAGTATATAGCCAGCCGCCACGCGCATCTGGTAGAGGTATGGCAGAACGACTAACAGCTGTTGCTGAGGCTGCAACAGAGCTAGGCATATCAGCACGCTGGCCAATATCGCTAAAAGCAGCTGACATACAGGCAGAAATAGCTTCTGAAACACCAGATGCAATTATCGTGGTTGCTTATGGGCTATTATTACCACAAGCTGTATTAGATATTCCCAAATATGGATGTATTAACGGGCATGCCTCACTATTACCGCGGTGGCGTGGCGCGGCGCCAATCCAGCGGGCCATAGAGGCTGGCGATACGCAAACCGGCATTACCACAATGCAAATGGAAGCTGGCCTTGATACAGGGCCTATGCTGCTTACACATCCTACCACCATAGATAATGATGATACAGCAGGCACATTGCATGACAGGCTGGCTGACATGACGGCAACCTGCCTTGTTGAAACTTTGGATGCGTTGCAGGCTGGTGCCCTATCACCGCAAACACAAGCTGATGACGGCATTACCTATGCTGCAAAAATCAATACGCAGGAAACGGAAATTGATTTCAACCAAACAGCAGAAGCATTAGCGTATAAAATTCGTGCCTTCAGCCCCTTTCCAGGCTGCTGGCTTATGGGCAAGAGTGGCAAGCGAATGAAACTCCTGATGGCGCAAGATGCTGCTATTAGCGTCTCTAAATATTCACCTTCATCATACCCAAAAGGTACATATCCAAACGGTATATATTTGGGTCAGTCTGAGACAGGTGATCTTCTTATTAGCGCAGCAGAGGGGGCTATAGCGGTGCGCCAGCTTCAGCCTGCTGGTAAGAAACCGATGCCAGCACGTGATTTCCTAAATGGCAAAGCGCTGGTCATTGGCCAGTCTATACATGACCAGCTGTGAGGATGCATTAAATGACACGGATGCTCATCACAATCGAATATGACGGCACTGGCCTTGTGGGCTGGCAAACACAATCTACAGGCCCGTCTGTTCAGGCGTATCTGGAGGCTGCGGCAAAGAAGCTTACCGGCACAGATACACTTATATATGGCGCCGGCCGTACAGATGCAGGTGTGCATGCAACAGGCCAGACAGCCCATTTGGATGTAGCTGACAAGCTAGAGGCACGGTCTGTTATGCGTGGTCTAAATGCCTGGCTAAAGACTGACCAGATACGTGTCTTATCTGCACAGGCTGTGGATGATGATTTTCATGCACGCTTTGATGCCACAGAGCGCCGGTACCTGTATCGCATAATATCAGCACCAGTAGCACCTGCGCTTGATCGCCATCGTGTATGGTATCAGAAGAAGCCACTTGATGTTGAGGCTATGAAAGCTGCTGCGCCCTACCTCATAGGAAAACATGATTTCACAAGTTTTCGGGCAACGGCCTGTCAAGCTGACTCACCTCTGCGCACGCTTGATAGGCTTGAGGTAGCAACTGTTGGCCAGGAAATTCACATCACCGCGGCAGCACGTTCATTTCTGCATCATCAGATACGAAATATAACAGGCTCACTTGTGCAGGTTGGTCTTGGAAAATGGCCTGCAGACAAAATGCAGACTGTTCTCGCCGCAAGAGACAGACAGGCAGCTGGACCAACAGCACCAGCCCATGGGTTATATTTCACTGGCGTTGACTATGCGAGATTACAGACGCTTTAACCAACCGCTATCTATAAGAGCTGCTATTGGCTTTACCTATTGATTGGGCACCTATTGGTTTGGCCCCTTTAGCTTGGCCCCTTTAGCTTGGCCCCTTTAGCTTGGCCCCTTTAGCTTGGCATAGAAAAGCCAGATCCTGCTGCCCAGCCAAGCACAATATCCACCAGCACGCGGCCAGCTAGAAAGCCAACAGCGGCTAATGTTCCAAGTTTCGTTTGGTCCTTTGCCACTTTTATAAGCCAGTATAATAACCAGATGGCCAGCGGTATATATAGGAGTTGTATAGCCAACAATCCTGTTGCGGTGGCGGTTAGGAATATAATAGCGAATATCACTACTTGAATAATATTCATCCAGATATATGGCACCATAAAGGGCAGAAACACAGCCCCCCGCTCCATGCGCTCAAGCACACGAAATACCAGTAAGGCATATAAGAGGCTTGATGTAATAGAGGTCAGGATGAAGAGCAGATAAGCTTGCCAGTCTGGGATGGCACCTGGAAACACCCCTAAAATGGCGGCACAAATCCAGCTAATATACAATGCCTGCCATAGGCCAGCACTATTCATCGAGAAATACGTTTCAGCAGGACCCTTGCCAAGCATATACTCAAAGGTACGCCGCATTTGCGCGATGATAGCAGATAGTTGTAACGAGGTATCCATATTAGGACTTGCCCCCTAGATTACCAAGTAAATAGCCATAAATTGCTGTCAGCTGATCAATATCAGCCACAGCTACATGCTCATCAACCTTATGCATTGTCTGGCCAACAAGGCCGAATTCTGCCACAGGCCCAAGGGCACATAAGAACCGTGCATCAGATGTACCACCAGATGTTGATAGCTGCGCTGTCTTTTGTGTCACCTCAGATATAGCGCTCTGCAATAGGTCAGTTAAAACGCCTGGTTCGGTTACAAAAGGTGCTGCATTTGATCGCCAATCAACTGACACTTCAACATTTCGCGCCGCTGCAATACGGGCAAAATGTTCCTCAAGCCAGCCAGTGAGGCTGTCAGCGCTATGTTCAGTATTAAACCGTATGTTAAATTGCGCATGCACAGTCTGCGGGATAACATTCCCTGCCATATTGGGCGTTTCAATAGACACTATTTCTGCCGTGCTTGGATCAAAATGCGGTGTACCGCCATCAAGCTCTGTACTATTGACTGGGGCTAGCATATCCAGAAGTGCTGGCATTGGATTATTGGCCAGATGCGGATAAGCAACATGGCCTTGCATTCCTGTAACAGTAAGATGACCTGATACAGAGCCCCGCCTGCCATTCTTGATGACATCACCTAATTGCTCAGGATTTGTTGGCTCACCAACAAGACACATATCTGGAATGATATTGTGTGCCTGCATCCATTCGACCATTTTTACGGTCCCATTGAGTGCATCACCCTCCTCATCACCTGTGATGATAAGGCTAATCCGCCCATGCGGCTTGCCAGCCTCTAAATGGGCTTTGACAGCTGCTATGAAACAAGCAATACCGCCTTTCATATCAGCAGCGCCGCGGCCATATAGCTGGCCGGCTTTGATCTCCCCGGCAAAAGGTCCGCTTGACCAGTCAGCTTCATTACCAACAGGCACAACATCTGTATGACCCGCAAAGGCAAAATGCGGTAACCCAGAACCATCGCTCGCATCGATTTCAGCATATAGATTATCAATACGCGCTGCACCCTCACCAAAAGGCAGGCGTGTACAGCTAAAGCCCATGGCTTCACATTCCGCTTGCAGCAACTCTAGCGCACCACCTTCAGCCGGTGTTACGGACGGGCATTGAATAAGTCGTTGTGCAAGATTTACAGCATAAGAATGATCAGACATGGGCATTGAAATATCTAAGGCTATTAATCGCGTAGTAGGTCATTAATCGCTGTCTTTGAGCGTGTGCGCTCATCAACACGTTTAATGATTACAGCGCAGGATAAGGATGGACCTGGTGTACCATCTGCAAGCGGCTTACCAGGCAAGCTGCCTGGCACAACCACAGAATAGGCTGGAACGCGGCCCATATGGACCTCGCCTGTTTCCCGATCTACGATCTTAGTTGAGGCACCAATAAACACGCCCATAGACAGAACAGCACCTTGCTCAACAACAACGCCCTCAACAACTTCTGAACGCGCGCCGATAAAACAATCATCCTCAATCACAACAGGACCAGCCTGAAGTGGCTCTAATACGCCGCCAATCCCTGCACCGCCAGAGAGATGCACATTCTTGCCAATTTGTGCGCAAGACCCGACCGTTGCCCATGTATCTACCATCGTGCCGCTATCAACATAGGCACCAAGATTCACAAAACTTGGCATCAATACTGTATTTGGAGCGATATAGGCTGAGCGACGCACAATTGTACCAGGCACGGCACGAAAGCCTGCCTGACGAAAATTATCGGCGTTCCAGCCACTAAATTTTGAGGGCACCTTATCCCACCAGATAGCTTCACCTTCGCCTGGATAAGTCTGTCCAGACGGGATTTCAACCATATCATTCAGTCTGAAGGACAGCAGTACAGCCTTTTTCAACCACTGATTCACCTGCCATTGATGATTACCAAGTGGCTCAGCTACACGGGCCTGACCTGAATCAAGCATAGCCAGTGCCTCCTGCACAGCATCGCGCACAGCCCCTTGTGTGTCAGCTGAAATCGTATCACGCGAATCAAAAGCATCATTAATCGTGGTTTCTAGGTCAGTGAGGCTCATCTTTGTCTCCAAAAGCGGGCTAAAAAAGAATTTTTACAGGATCTATTATAAACGCTAACCTGTCTCTGCTTGTGTCAGACAGGTTAGTAAGTCTTTTACATCTTTTGCAACAAATTGCACATAGGCTTCATTCGCGCCTTGGCGTGCCCAATCCAGATCCGAAGCCAACCATACTGTCTGCATACCAAGAGCAGCCGCCGGTTCAAGATTCCGTGCCATATCTTCAATCATTACCGCTTTCGTAGGCTCGATACCAGATTGTGCTACAAATTGATCATAAGGTGCCGGCGCTGGCTTTGGCACATGATCTGACGCGACAATATCAAATATCACGTCAAAATGCTGGCGAATCCCAAATGCCTCTAAAATACGCTCTGCATGTCGCACAGTGCCATTTGTATAGATATGCTTGCGGCCTGGCAGGGCTTTCAGGCCTGTATCAAGAACCTTATCGTAAGACACATCAGACAAATCTATCTCATGTACATAAGATAAAAACCCATCAGAAGGTAAGTGAAACTCTTCCATTAAGCCGCGCATGGTCGTGCCATATTGCCGGAAAAGACGTGTCTTTAGCTCTGCAGCCTTATCCTCTGGCAGGCTAAAATGGTCCATGATCCACTCTGTCATGCGGCGGGCAACGCGTGGAAACAGGCTGCTTGCTGCAGGATAGATTGTATTATCTAAATCAAAGACCCAATCCTCGACCTTGGATACAATTAATCCAGAAGCATGTTTATCAGCATATGATGACATGATGCGCTGGCTTTCCCACAAAATTATGTGATGCCGCACTATTGAGCAGCGACATCACTCACATTTAGCCAGCTGTAATCAGCGTGCCAATTCCATGTTCGGTAAATAGTTCAACAAGCACAGCATGCAAGGTCCGGCCATCTAAAATCACAGCCGCTTCAGCCCCTGATTCAACGGCATCAATACAGGTTTCCAATTTTGGGATCATACCGCCACTGACCGTACCATCTGATATCAAGTCTCTTGCCTGTGATATTGTCAGCTCGGAAATAAGATTACCGTCCTTATCTTTCACGCCAGCCACATCTGTCAGCATCAGAAGACGTGTTGCCCCCATGGCGCCAGCGACAGCACCGGCTGCTGTATCTGCATTAATGTTATAGGTCTTGCCATCACTGCCAAGGCCTGTCGGGGCTATGACCGGTATCATATCAGCCTCAACAAGTGCATTCACCACATCAGGATTAACCTGTGCAGGATAGCCGACAAAACCCAAATCAATCTGTGTTTCTGCGCCAGCATCATTCGTCATCTTATGGGTGAGCTTCTCTGCCTCCAGCAAATTGCCATCTTTTCCGGAAATCCCCACAGCACGACCGCCTGCAGAATTAATCGCCGCAACAAGTGCCTTATTAATGCCGCCAGCAAGAACCATCTCGACAATCGAAATCGTGCTTTCATCTGTGATACGAAGCCCGTCAACAAAATTCGATTCAATTTCAAGCCGCTTTAACATAGCGCCAATTTGCGGGCCGCCACCATGGACAACTACAGGCCGAGCGCCCACCTGGCGCAGCAACATCATATCGGCAGCAAATGCATCAATATAGGCTTGCTCTCCCATGGCATGACCGCCAAATTTGACCACGACAGGCTGTCCAGCATAGCGGCGCATATAAGGTAGTGCTTCTACAAGCGTGCCTGCCTTTTCCAGCCAATTATCTTCGTCTGACATATTTATGTCCCTTACTTCGTAACTATCTTGCCTAGTTTAATGCAGATAGGTAGGCGCTGTCATCAGATGCTTACCATTTCTGTTCGATAGCCGCTTAATCGACACTATCTCGTTGTGGTGCCTCCAAAGCCATGCCAGCTAAATGTGCACGCAGCTCCGGGATACCTTTACCATTGGCTGAAGAGGTAGACCATACATGCGGATAGGCAGCTACATGCGTCTTCAAGGTCTCTTCTGTTTTTTTCAGAACTGCCTCTTGTGCAGGTGCCTTCAGCTTATCCATTTTCGTCAAAACCACAGCCCAGCTGACAGCACTATCATCCATGAGCTTCATAATATCGCTATCAACACTACCAATGCCACGACGCGAATCGATCAATAGTAAGACACGCTGAAGGCTTTGCCTGCCTGCCAGAAATGTCTTTGTCAGGCGTGTCCAATCGCGAATATCTGTCTTTGGTGCAGCTGCATAGCCATAGCCTGGTAAATCAACAAGATGCAGTCGGGATGCTAGATTAAAGAAAATCAGCTGCCGTGTTCGCCCTGGCGTCTGAGAGGTCCGTGCCAGAGTTGTCCGCCCTGTCAACGCGTTGACCAATGAGGATTTCCCGACATTGGACCGACCGGCAAAAGCAATTTCCGGCCGGCTTAATGGCGGCAAAGATTCAATTTTGTTGGATGCTGCAATAAAATCGCACTGACCGGCAAATAGCAGCCGCCCTGTCTCAAGCTCAGAAGGAGACGGGGCAGCTGGATCGCGTTCGGTTAGCTCGCTTTCGGTTGCATCGAGCGGGTAATCCACCATTGTTGTATCACCGATAGTAAATTATTCACTGTCCAGTAAATCACCAGACCTGCCGGGAAACCAGCCAAAAGGAAGGTAAAGAAGATCGGCATATACTGGAATATTTTTGCCTGAATTGGATCTGGTGGTGTCGGGTTAAGCCGCATCTGCACCCACATTGTGAGACCCATCAGAATAGGCCAAATGCCAATAGACATAAATTGCGGGAACATATCCACCGAATAAGGAAGCAGACCAAACAAATTCAGGATTGATGTTGGATCAACATCTGAGAGATCCTGTACCCATCCATAAAATGGGGCATGCCGCATTTCAATCGAAACATATAGCACTTTGTAAAGTGCAAAGAAGATAGGAATCTGCAACAGAATAGGCAAACAACCAGCAGCCGGATTAACCTTTTCCTGCTTATAGAGTGCCATCATTTCCTGATTCAGCTTCTGACGATCATCACCATGTCTTTCACGCATTTCCTGTAGCTTTGGTGATAACTGCCGCATCTTACCCATTGAGCGATATGATTTACTTGCTAGCGGGTACATCGCTAGACGCATAATCGCTGTGAATATGATAATAGCCACGCCAAAATTCCCGAACATGCTGAACAGGAAGTTCAGCGCATAGAAAAATGGTTTTGTGAGGAAATAGAACCAGCCAAAGTCAATCGCGAGGTCAAAATTTGCAATATTTAACTGATCTGCATAGCCATCAAGCACCGATAATTTTTTTGCACCTGCAAACAGGTTTGCGGACCAGCTGATAGTTTCACCAGGCGCGACAGAGATAGGTGCCCCCAGGAAATCTGTTTGATATCTATCCTGAATGCCACCCAGAGAGCGCATGCTATAGCTGACTGTTTCCGCCTGATTCGGGATCAGAGCTGTCAGCCAGTATTTATCTGTGATGCCAATCCAGCCACCCTGTGCCTCAGGTGTATATTTCAACCCATCTGCACCTGCCTTTTTCAGCTCAGAATAATCCTCTTCATTGAGCTGCTCGTCAAATACGCCAAGTGGACCTTCATGCAGAATGTAAATGCCGGTCAATTCTGGCGTGCCATGACGGCGCACAAGGCCATAAGGGTTCAGGCTAATAGCTTCTGACAGATTGGAGCGCACACTATCTGTAAAGGTGAACAGATAATCGGCATCAATCTCGATTTGCCGCTCAAAGATAAGTCCCTTACCATTATCCCAGAATAATGTGACAGGACTATCTGGTGATAAAACAGAATCATTTGTCTGCCATACTGTCTTGGATGTTGGGACAGGCTGATCAGCATCCGCGCTAACCCAACCCAATTCCATGAAATAGGGAAGCTCGCCATCTACCGGCCGTAGCAAACGGACAGGGTCATCTGTTCCATTCAGCTCAACTTGATAATCAAGCATTACCAAATCATCAATACGGCTGCCAGCTGTTGTCAGAGAGCCAGATAATCTTGGTGCATCAATTGTAATTCGTACCGCATCCACAGCTGCATCTGCATTGGATGTAGAGGCTAGGCCTGTTCCTGTTGCTGAGGCAGATTGTGCAGCCTGAATAGCCCCTGACGTGGCAGGATCCTCAAGAAGTGCCTCAGATGCCACACGTGCGCGCTGCGCCTCTAATTCTGGTTCCACAAATATGATTTGCCAGCCAACCAGAATGGCGAAGGACAGCACCATAGCTGCTAGAAGATTTCGATTATCAGGAGACATAGCCCCACCTTTATTTGTTACCTACATTTGCAAGGGTGCTTTGCCGAAAACATAGCACTCTCACTCAAATTCCGCATTTCCGATATCAGCCCTTTACTCTGACATCCAGCAATACCGTTTCATTTTATTCGACCCGACACAGCTATGACGGCTCATCCTTTTTTCTAGCGTCAGGTACCGGATCATAACCAGATCCGCCAAAAGGATGACATCGTGCAATACGTTTAACGGCAATCCAGCTACCTTGCAATGGTCCAAAACGCTCTAAAGCGGCAAGCGCATATGCAGAACATGTCGGATCATATCGACAATTTTGCCCAAGCCAAGGCGAAATTAGGAGTTGATAGAGTCTAATAAACCCTTTTAAGAGATATATTAGCACTCTGGAAAAGACGTTATATACAGCATTAATACGCCACAATTTACTTGGCCCCTTTAGCGGTTCTAACAGGGCCTGACTTAGCTTCAAGATCTATATTTTCCGATGTTATTGGCGCACGCTCTGAATCAATCCCCATGGGTTCCGGTTCAGCATGTGGCTGGGCAGACTTATACGAAGCCAGCCCCTTTATATCATTAATTTTAGGCTCACTAGCAGTCGCGCCACTGGCATCTGCAACATTGGCCTTTGAACCGCTAGCCTTTGGCGCGTTGGTGTTTGACCCGCTGGTTGACCCGCTGGCAGCTGATCTTCGATCTAGTTTTTTATGCAGCTCTTTTACGGCTATCCGAAGCGCTTTAGGATCCAACCGGTATGACGTCTCTGTAGCCGCTATACGTGCAATCAATACATAATCTATCTGTGGTCTCGCCAAATCTGGCATTTCTTGTCTGACAAGTGCCCGCAACCGGCGCTTTGCGCGATTACGTCGAACGGCATTTCCAACACGTTTTGACGCTGTAAACCCAACGCGCCAGCTAGCACTATCATCTGCGCTGGCTGCTCGTTGGCAACCTTGTAATACAAAGGCTTTAGACACAGCTTTGCTGCCGCGATTTTGCACACGCAAAAATTCTGAACGTTTTGTTAAATGTAGGAAGCAGCTCATATGCCCCACCATAACATGCGGCAGTCAGCAACTCTAGGTTTTGAATTGTATCTAGCGTTATTTATCTCTAGCTAGAGATTAAGCAGATAGACGTGCACGGCCTTTGGCACGACGGGCGCGAATCACGCGGCGTCCGCCAACAGTAGCCATACGCGCGCGGAATCCATGCCGACGCTTGCGGACAAGAACACTTGGTTGGTAGGTGCGCTTCATGGCAAAACTGCCTTTCTATCTCTTTAAAACCGAATCTAGGTGAGACCTCAAAGCGGCCTCGAGGCTGGGTTTATAGAAGGAACCCTACCGCATGTCAAGCAGATCTCATCATGATGAGCTTGCCATATATTAGGAGACATTTATTAACGCTGCTAACATGTGCAAACTGACCATATGGTTAGTACCATTCGACCAACTATATTGATTATTTGATTTGACGTACATATTCCGTGTGTTCATTTTTGACAGGAAGATAATTTGCGTCATATAGGACAGGTTCAGATTATGAAGTCACTTAACGCATTAAAGACTTCAGGCAACAGGCTGGCCTTAGCGGTATTTATTGTAACGCTGCTTATCACAAGCCTTATTTGCCAGCCGCTTTTCATTTTATTGCGCGACCAACTTCTAGCATTTCAGCTATCAAGCCTACAGCTGGCAACTGGTATCCCGACACCAGATGATGTGATTCTATATCCTGCCTCTACCAGCTTTTTTGAGAATCTAAAAACCACCTGGGTTCTGTTAACCTTGCCTGCAGAGTGTCAAATTTGGCTTGCGCAAATGTCAGGCACTGACATTTTTTATTCTGAAATTGAATCAACACCCCTAAAAAAAGATCTATGGCAGAGGGCGATCACGCTATATTGTAGTGCCCTGATATTATCCACCGCCTCAGCTTTATGGGTACGGCAGGGATATCTAGCGCGTGTTTCAAATCCAATATCCGATATTAATCGCTATATTGCGTCGCTGGCTGAGAATCCACGGCAGCTTATTGCACCTCTGGATATGAAAGATGCGCCTCAGGAACTTGTGCAAACAGCTGCTAACTTGTCAGGATTGGCTACTGATATCAGGCTCGCCCTGCGTCAAAAGGACAGGCTGGCGGATATTGGGATAGCTGTTGCGAAAATCAATCATGACCTGCGCAACATATTAGGCGCTGCAACATTAGTATCAGATGCGCTTGATATGTCAGAGGATCCTCGTATTCGCTCGGCAAGTCCGATTATCAATCGATCTCTGGAGGATGCTAGCCAATTCTGTCAGCATATGCTGGATTATCTGACCTTGCAGCCAGAACCAAAGCCTATTTGTGTAAAATTGGCGCCTTTGACAGAAGAGTTGAAAGCTTCCTCTGATATTAAGATTATTTGGGCCGGGGCTGACAGGCTATTTGTTGATCCTGTTATGTTTAAGCGTCTGCTCCTGAATCTTAGCCGAAATGCGGCCCGCGCAGGCGCAACACAGATTATGCTTGATGTTTGGCGTGCCGGACATCTAGCTGTCATAGATGTGTCTGATAATGGGCCAGGCATTGGCGCTGATATGCAGCCACATTTATTTTCTGCATTTTTCAGTGGCCATCGTGGCTCAGGTCTTGGCTTGTCGATCGCTAAAGATTTGGCATTGGCGATGGGCGGCGATATCAAATTATCACGTACTGGCGATAGTGGCAGTGAATTTCGTCTCCAGCTACCCGCTGATATATTGCCAAAGAACCAGCGGCCTGGACAGGCGCAAACAAAAGCAGCCTAACTCTATTAAATACAAGTCTTTTGAGCTGCTTACAGAGTCTGATTCACAATGGGGCGAGATGGTTGTGGCTCCAAATCCCATGGGAAGTAAATCCAGGTATCCTGAGATACCTCTGTCACAAATGTGTCAACAAGTGGCCTGCCGGAGGGCTTGGCATAAACCGTCGCAAAATGCGCCTTTGGCATAAGCTGGCGGAGCACCTTAGCTGTTTCACCTGTATCCACAAGATCATCAATAATAAGCCAGCCCTCACCATCATCAGCAAGGCTCGCAGGTTTTAGCACATCAACACTGCCTTGTTCTTGGTCTCTGTAAGATGCCAGACAGGCTGTATCAATAAGTCTGATTTCCAATTCGCGCGCAACAATAGCGGCTGGCACCAAGCCGCCGCGTGTCACAGCAACAATACCCTGAAACGGACCAAGCTCTAGCAACCGCCAGGCAAGGGCTTTTGAAGTACGGTGTAATTCTTCCCAAGATACTGGAAATGATTTTGTGCTCGCTGCATTCATAGTCGCCTCGTTACGCTATCTGCCCCTATCACTTTATATACGCTTCATATGCGTTTCAGATATGGCACTTATAATCTTGAGCCACCTTATAAGGCATCTAATTGACCAATGACCAGAAATAGTTTTCCTGCCGCCGCAATATGACTTGTGTAAAACTGCCTTTAAAGACAATCAGCCAATAGCCACATAATCTGATTGCGTGTGGCATAATGCACTAATCCCTGAACAAATAGACTGGGAAGACTTTGCCCTTATATAATGTGTTTTTCAAACTGACGAAAATTGCCGCATAATTTACACTGGACAATCCTGCATCTCAGCGGTAATGTCCCGCTCACAAATGGTAAGGCAAAGCCTCGCCACTGTAATACGCGCTCGTAGCTCAGCTGGATAGAGCACTAGACTACGAATCTAGGGGTCGGGAGTTCGAATCTTCCCGAGCGCGCCATTTCTCCAAAATCTAATAGAGATGTCTGTAATCAGATACGGCCAAAATGCCTGCCCTTTAACTAGATGGCGAC
>WTHY01000060.1:1739-7922 GCA_011522945.1 Alphaproteobacteria bacterium | reverse complement strand
TTTAGCCCTTAGATTTATAAAGGAATTGCTAGGAGGCCTTGAGCGGTCTCCTAGCGTTTTTGTTTAGTTTAGATATCCAGCTTCTTTAGCAGCTGTGATATAGGCGGCTTCAACGTCAGCCAGGGCATCTTCAGCACTTTCATTGCCTTTGTAGAAGTCAACAAGTTCAGAGCCGAGTGCATTATGCATCAGGTTGATGTATGGGATCATCGGGTATGGTTTTGCACCAGCAGAGGCTGTTGCGGATACGCCTGCAGCAGCTGGTCCTGGCTTGAAGCCATCGATGAGCCAGATAGCCTTATCATTATGTTCAGCCATGAGGTCGCCTGTTAGGCCGCCGACAAGCGCAGCGAAAGAGGCTTCTGCATCTGCATCAGGGATATTTTTGGCAATTGTAATACCATCCCACCATAATGTGGCAGCAGGTGTTGAGCCGCCATTAGCTGTAGGTGCAGCAGATAGAAGTGTGTTTGATGTCACTTCAGCTGTTGAGCCTTCATCATCTAGCACAGCGCCACCACGTGAGCCCCACATGATAGCCATGGCAGCCTGACCAGCTTCCCATAAAGCCTGTGTTTCGTTAGACGCATGGCTTAGATGGTCTGGGTGTGTGTATTCTAGCAATGATGCGATTGAGTTCAGCGCCGCAACACCAGCCGGGCTGTTTACATTTGGCTCAGCAGAGCCTGGCTTGAACAGCTCGCCACCATTTGCAAAATAGAAGAGGTTGAAGACTTCACCCACGTTCCAACCGACTTTCATGTTCATTGCAATTGGATGTTCCATGATGCCTGCGGCACGGATTTTTTCCGCAGCTGCAACCATCTCTTCAACAGTCTTTGGTGTTCCGCTCACACCAGCTGCCTCAAGGATGTCTGTACGTGTGAAGAGGTGCTGTGAGTTTGCCATAAAGGCAACAGCCATCACCTTGCCATCAATTGTGATTAACTGGTTTGGATTGAGATGTGCACCATACTTATCCACCAGATCATTAAGCGGACGTACAAGATCATCATTCATCAACTGTGTTAATGTTGAGTTTGCAACGATAACAGATGTGTACTCAGCTGGATTTGGTGTTAAAGCCTGGTTCATCATATCACGTGTATTATCACGCAAATTGACAGTAAATTCGCCTGCACTTGCTGCGCAATGCGCTTCTGCTGTGCCTGCGACAGCCTGAATCGCTGGGAAGTCTGAGCCCAGGATACGTACTGACTTGCCAGATGGGCCACAATCGCCAGCAAATGCTGTTGTTCCCATCAGAGCTGTGAGTGCAGTTGCAGCTGCAATATGTCTAAAAAACATGTGTCTCTCCCTCTGTTTTTTTCATTGTAAGGATACGCCTTGCAATCACGCATCCTATGCGCCATGGCTAGCCATGACAATTTTAGGGCTTATGCCCCAATTCGCGCACCTGTCTGACCATCAAACAGGTGGCAAATCTCTGCCGGCACTTCAATTGAGACCATATCGTCAATCGAAGCCCGATAATTCTTATGTGCCCGAACACTCACTAATGTGCTGCCAATACGCACTGTCACCATTGTGGCATCTCCCAATAGCTCAAGTGTATAGATAGGGGCTTGAATGTGACCGCCACGCTCCACAACACGTGCATCTTCTGCCCGGAACCCTAATGTGATATCCTGATTCTCACATGCTACATCAGGGATCTGAGTGTGCTCAGCTGTAAATACACCATCTGCAACTGTGCCCTCGATCAAATTCATCGCCGGATTGCCAATAAAGCCTGCAACAAATCTATTGGCTGGACGGTCATAGATCTCTGTTGGTGTGCCAACCTGCTGTACAACACCTTTTTCCATAACCACGACACGGTCTGCCAAGGTCATCGCCTCAATCTGGTCATGTGTTACATAAATCGTGGTCACAGCCAGCTCATGGCTGAGATTCTTAATCTGCGCACGGGTTGATACACGTAATTTCGCATCAAGATTGGATAGGGGCTCATCCATCAAAAACAGATTAGGCTCCCGCACAATCGCTCGGGCAAGTGCCACACGCTGACGCTGACCGCCTGATAACTCTGCTGGCTTGCGATGCAAAAATGCGTCTAACTCAACCATAGAGGCTGCACGACGCACACGAGACTCCTGTGTTTTCGGGTCAACACCACGAACCTTTAGCGGAAACCGAATATTCTCATATACATTCATGTTCGGATATAATGCATAGCTCTGAAACACCATGGCAACATCCCGATCCTTAGGCTCAAGATCATTGACCTTCCTGCCATCAATCAGAATATCCCCTGATGTCGCATCCTCAAGCCCGGCAATCATCCGCATGGTCGTCGTCTTGCCACAACCAGAAGGACCTAAAAGCACCAAAAACTCCTTATCTGGTATCGTCAGATTCAAATCTGCAACACCAACAAAATCGCCCCAGCGCTTCGACACATTCTGTAACTGGATCTCTGCCAAAAAAAACCCCCAATCCATTCTCAGACTATACGGTAGCCATAAGATTTTTCCCTTGGCAAGATATTTTTGCATACCTATGCAAAAATATCTATTCTGGGCTGACTTAGTTTTAATTTGTGCTCACAAAATGCAAATGATGATGTAGCTTTTCATATGTTATTGGGTGCCAGTTAGGGTAATTTGCTATCAGTTGACTTAATATCAAGGCTCAGGCAGTTGAGTGCTAGTGCCAATTTCAGTGTTGGTGCCAGTCACAGTCTAAGTAATTGCTGGCGCCTGCGCCAATCTTTATGTCAGTGTGCACCACATGGTAATTTTAGATTGACTCGGGGGTTTTGGCTGAGGGTGGATAGCTGATTGTCATATTTGCGATATGATACATTCAAAATAGCCAACCTTTGTTAGATAGGAAACGTGAATATGTGGATAGACTCACATCATCATTTATGGGACTTGAAGGCAGTCCATTATCCATGGCTTATGGCAGCTTCAACGCCTCGCTTTTTTGGTGATCCTACACCAATTCAGCGCGATTTCTTACTGCCTGAATTCCGAGCTGCATCACAAAAATTAGGTTTTTCTGCCTCTGTTCATATTCAGGTTGGTGCTGAAAATGGAATGGAAGAGGCAAAATGGGTTAATACAGTCGCTCAGGTAAATCCAGATTGGCCTATGGTTCAAGTTGTATTTTGCGATCTTACCTCAGATAATAGAGAAGCAGAGCTAGATGCCTATGCTGATCTAAGCTCTGTCAGAGGTGTACGTCAAATTGTGGGCAGGGCGCCTGGTGAAGATGCGCAGACTGGTACACAGAAGCTGATTGCATCAGATGCTTTTCGTTCAGGATTGGCTAGTCTTGCAAAACGTGGGTTAAGCTTTGATTTGCAGCTCATTCCAGAGCTTATTGAACCAATGGCTGAATTGCTGGCAACAATGCCTAATTTGCAGGTAGCCTTATGCCATGCAGGAAGCCCATATGATAGGAGTGCAGACGGCATTTCGGCTTGGGCAGATATGTTAAAGCCACTCAGTGCATTGCCAAATGTAACAGGTAAATTATCTGGTTTGGGGATGTTTGATCATACATGGACAGAGGCTAGTATCGAGCCTGTTGTAGCTGTGATGCTTGACCAATTTGGTGCTGAACGTCTGATGTTTGGTTCAAATTTTCCAGTCGATAGTCTATATTCTGATTATGAGACATTAGTGAAAGCCTACAAGTCGTTATTGCCTAAAGAGATGCATGACCAAATCTTTGGCAAAACAGCTTCACGTTTCTATCGAGTCTAACAAGGTTTATTTTTGTCTGATTAGATAAACACCGCTGGCAACAAGGATGGCGGCGCCAATCCACATTGTTATATCCGGCCATTCATTGAAGACTAGCATGCCGACAATGGCACTCCATAAAATGGCCATATAGCGAAATGGTGATGTAAAGCTGATATCACCGACACGCATCATGGAAATTGAAAAATACGTTGCCCCGAACATAAATAGCGAGGCAGCCGGCACCAACAGAAAGACAATCCCGTTCGGCATTATCCAGGGCGCGCCAGGCTCATAAAAGACACTGGACATGAATACAATACTGGTTGCAACCAAAGCTGGCAGTAAATCTGGTGTGCCTTTTGGCAGGCTCTTCGACAAGCTGTCGCGTATCGTTAAAAAACACACTGCGCCCACAGCATATAAGCTCGCCCAATCAAAGGCAGCAGTGCCAGGTCGAATAATAACCAGAACACCTATCAATCCGAAGATAGCTGTCAGCCATCTTGACTTTGAGACTTGCTCTCGGAAAAACAGCGCGGCTACAGCTGTCAATAATAACGGTGCCGCCTGTAAAATGGCTATTGCGTCTGACAGAAGCATATATTTGAAGGCAAGCAGCAAACAGATTGTCAAAAGCACTTCATTCAAACCACGGATGATAGAAATAACCCATGCTTTTCGGGTTATGCGCCAATTTTGTGCCTTTAAATGCCATGCCAGTAGCCCCATAAATGGTAGAATCGTCAAGTTCCGGAAAAACACGGCCTGAGATAGGGGCATATAGGTGATGATAAGTTTCATCAACCCATCATTCAAAGTGTATAGGAGTACAACAAGAGAGGTGAGTGCGGCGCCTTTTAGATTGTCACTCATCTAGCTTGTATCCTTCATCTCATTCGCGAGTCATTCGCGGGTCATTTGCCAGCCATTTGCCAGTCATTTGCCAGTCATTTGCCTGTCGCTTGCCGGTCATTTGTCAGTCATTTTCTGGTCATTTGCCAGTCATTTGTTGGCCTAACCTAAGCCTGATTACGAAAATTTCCTAATAGAAATTTGCTTAAGCAATATCTTTAATATTACCATGAAACTACTAATTTCATTAGTCTTTTACTGTTTTATTGGTTTAGTCTGACAAGTAAACATGCATCAGGCATGGACGCTAGGAAAAAAATGTTAACCAGCGTTGTTTTGGGGCATGATTTGGATAACAGGTGGGCGCTAGGACGGAACCTATTTGGTAGTTTACTCTAGCCTGAGATAATGCATCAGGCATAGTCGTTTGGGTAGGCTTGGATATGCATTCTTGTCTCTATTAGTAAGGGCAGATTCTAGATAACATCGGTTTAGTTTGATTAGCTCTACGATATGGTGAAAACTACAAGCTATATATCGTGTTTGGGTTAGGTTGGTGATGGCAAATATTATTTGTGTTTTATGGGTGCCATTCTGCATATGTTTCAGGCACAGATCGTCATTGGGTTTAGCAGATGCAGCAGCATAATCGTGGTGAAAGACCTATCTTGGGCATGAGCTTAATGGCGCTGGCATTTTTATATTTGCCAGTGATGGATGGCATCGCAAAACATCTCTCTCAATTTTTGCCAATAGGTGAAATTGTCTTTGCACGTTTTATGTTGCAATGCTGCTTTTTATTGCCGTTTATGCTGCATCTCGGTTTGCCATTATGGCCAAAACAGTCTGCGGCTCTGCAGTTTTTACGCGGAATCATGATGATGCTCACCACTTTGTTCTTTTTTGGCGGGTTACTCTATATGCCAATTGCAGATGCCATATCAATCACCTTCATTCAGCCTATGATAGTGACTGCAATTTCAGCAGTTTGGTTGGGCGAAGTCATCAGATGGCGAAGAGTTAGTTCTATTTTAGTTGGTTTTGCAGGCGCTATGCTTGTAATACAGCCCCATTTTATAACTGTTGGCTGGGCAGCTTTACTGCCATTCGGAGCTGCTATCGCATTTGCCTTATACATTATTCTTACTAAGCGCTTGGCTGCCGATGTGCATCCTGTGCAAATGCAGTTCAATGTTGGTGCCGTTTCTGTGGTTACAGTCAGTTTTTGCTGGCTTTTGGTGCCGGATTTTGCTGGTGGTATTTTTGATTTTCAACCTCTAAATTCTGCTCAGCTGGGATGGTTGTTATTGCTTGGCTTCATTGCGACAAGTGGGCATCTGGTGATTGTTTATGCTATGCAAAAAGCGCCTGCTAGCTTACTTGCGCCCATACAATATACAGAAATCCTAGGGGCAACCTTGATAGGATTTGTTGTGTTTCAAGATATTCCTACCTTGAGCACTTCTATTGGAATTAGCATGATTATCGGCGCAGGTTTGTTCTTATTTTATCGAGAACATCAAATGGCGCATGCGCCAAAAGGGTAGTGCGCGTAACAGCCTTTTTGGGGAGAGTATATTCGCGCAAATATAGATAGAAACACATCAGCTAT
>WTHY01000060.1:0-1639 GCA_011522945.1 Alphaproteobacteria bacterium | reverse complement strand
AGCCTTTTTGGGGAGAGTATATTCGCGCAAATATAGATAGAAACACATCAGCTATTTGTGGCCTATCCCAGATGAGATGCATCTCTTACCAGGCTTACCCCATATGAGGCTCACCCCATATGAGGCTCACCCCATGTGAGGCTTGGCTAGGCAAAATCAAATAGCCCAGATTTGCGTCTGGATGGGTCAAATTGCAATTTATGTCCCACAGGCGGGCTGCCGCGATGGCCACAATCCAACCTTTCACAAACCTGGCAACCCAACCCAATTGGTGTAACATGCGCCGATTTACTATGCGTCAGACTATCAGCATAGGCTATATCTTTCATATGTTTCATCTCGCAGCCAAGCGCAATTGCAAAAAGTGGCGTTCCATGATGTGCTGGCCCAGTTCTTGGCTGTAATACAGTGCGGGCAATCGTAAAAAATCTGTGGCCATTTTCAAGCTCAGCACATTGTACACGGATTTGACCAGCTGTTCTAAAGACCTGATGCGGTATCCAGCGGCTACAGCTGCCGCCATGCCTCGCGAGCTCAACACCGCCGCCAGAAAGCCGCTTTGAAACATAACCAGCTTCATCAACACGTAGAAAAAAGAAGGGTATGCCGCGCTGACCAGGTCTGTTTAGCGTCGTCAGGCGATGGCATACTTGCTCATACCCAGCGTTAAATCGCAAACATAGTAGATCAATATCGTATCTCGTGCTTTGGGCTGCGTCCAAAAAGGCATCATATGGCATCATCAAAGCGCCTGCAAAATAGCCTGCCAATGTTATTCTAAGAAGCTGACGCGTTTCTAAATCATCAAATCCAGCTTCGGTTATAAGGGTGTTAATTAACCTGTCATGCAGGATGAGTGCGGTTTGCATAGCAATCTGGAACAGTTTTTGATGTTCTTTTAATGTTTCTGATAATAGCAAGCGATTCCTATGGAAATCATGCTGACGTAAGAATGCGCCCATCACATCCTGTGGCATCACGCGAACCGTGAGATCATGTTCTTCCTTTAACCAGCCTGCCAAATCAGCAAATAAGAAGCCAGGGCGTAATTTAGCCTGATTTCTGCAGTCAGAGGCAGCCTGTTCAAGGGCCGGAACGTAATTTCCAGAATCTTCAAGATATTGTCGTACCTTATCGACAGGGCCTGAAACGGCACCTGCCACCTGCTTAGTGCCACCTTCATAAGCCGCGTCCTTCATAGTTTCAAAAGCATCATGTAATTTTATGAATGCATGTGCTGCAGAAGGGTGCTGGCTTGCTAATTGCTGAATATCACGACGTGACATATGGCTGCTAGATAGGGCAGGGTCTGCAAAAATCTCAGATATACGTGCTGTTAATTTTTCACTGTCATCTTCTGCGATATCACGCAGGTCAATGTCATAGGTTTGCCCAAGTTTAAACAGAAGTGAGACGGTGACTGGCCGTGTATTATTTTCAAGTAAATTCAGATAGGACGCTGAAATGTTTAATTCAGAAGCCATCTGCGCCTGACTAATAGAGAGATCCTTGCGCAATTTCCGCAATTTGTGCCCAATCATAATTTTCTGATTTTCAGCCATAATATGCCCAAGCTGTTTTATATAATAAGTAAATTATTATACATCTTATATACTACAAATATTACAAAATACAATTG
>WTHY01000072.1 GCA_011522945.1 Alphaproteobacteria bacterium | reverse complement strand
TTCTATCGCAGGAATTTCAAGATGGGGATCATATCATTGTCGACATATCAGATTTAGAAGATAATCTGTTATTAAGACAATCTAATGAATTGCAAGAACACGTGCCCTTACCACAAGAAGAAAGCCTGTCATGACTGCATTACAAAGAATTCTGAAGATAAACACAGCAATCGCTGTCAGCGCAGCGGCTTTGCTCGTCTCTCAAGCTACCTATGCCAAAACAACTATAACACTGGATGATGACCTTGCTATATCCTTCTCCAGCGGTCAGCTTGATACCAGACGATATCAAGGTGAGATTTTTGACGCTGAGCTTTTTGAAAATGGAGAAATTGTTGCCACAGCAGATCGTGTATTGCTGCTAACTGAAGGCACGTTTGAAGAACCAGACTTTATTGTCAGACAGTTTGAAATTGACAATCTAGAGGGCGGTGAAGATGACATATCGATAAATGCGCGGACCGTCCGTATTAGCAATCTGCATCTGGGGTGGCTTTCAGATGATGCTGAAATGACACCTGCCAATCCGTTAGATTGGCAACAGGTGGCTTATCAGATGGAAGCTGTCGAAATCATTGATGAAAATGCAGGCTATGCATTATTTGTACCAAGATTTGCAACCATGCCTCTTGATTTTGATCAATTATCTGATGGCACACCTTTTCTAGCATCTGGGGGCGTTGAAATGCCCTTTATGCAAATCTTACCAATCGGAGATAGCTCTGAGGCACGCGAATTCGAAACATGGTTGAATTCAGCTGGATTACCTCATATTGAGCTTGCCTTTTTTGCACGGCAGCAAAATGCACTAGAAGGCGCCGATGTTGTATCTGACTCTTTAATGGAAATGCGGCTAACAGGATTGTTTGACCTTCTAATCCGCTCCGAATTTTATACATCCGAAGATGCTTTCCATGTGTTTTCAGACCCTACTATTTGGGCAGATGGCGGCGAAGAGTATCTTGCCTATCTTGCTGCCGAAACAAAATTAGGTAGCTTTAAAATTGATATGCGTGATTTAGGCTTACTGCAATTTATAGAACAGACAGGTGAGATTCCGCCTTACCCGCTTTTGGCAGCCCAGCTCCAAGGTATCATGGGTAGTTTTCTGCCTGAAACTGGACCCGCTTTAGCCAATGCGATAGGTAGCTTTATGACGGATGGCGGCGCATTGCATCTATCTGCAACGCCTGATACGCCGTTTAGGCTTGAGGATTTTGCTGCTGCACTTTTCATGCCTGATTTTGTTGTACGCCAGATAAATCTTATGGCAATTCACACACCATAAACTGCCCCAAAAATATACCGCAAAAATAAACTAAACAATAATGGGCATGGAGTGATTTTTGACATCTATCTATGTTGATGCAGATGCCTGTCCTGTTAAGGACGCTATTATCACTGTAGCCTTACGCCATAATTGTAAAACCTTTATGGTTTGCAATGGCGGTATAAGGCCACACCCACATGATCTGATAGAGCTTGTAATTGTTCCAGCAAGCGCAGATGCAGCGGATATGTGGATTGCCCAAAATTGCGGCGCAAATGATATCGTTATTACAAATGACATTCCCCTAGCAGAAGCCTGCGTGAAGTCAGACTCTATTGTACTGAAACCAAATGGAACGGTTTTAGACAAACAATCTATCGGCGGCATTGTTGCTACCAGAGATCTGATGAGTGATATAAGAGCTTCTGATCCATTTCACATCTCTAAATCGAAGCCTTTTAGCGCTTCTGACAAAGGTCGATTTAGCCAAAGACTTGATGAGCTTTTACATAAAAAGAGATAAATATGCAGCGTTATATCTATAAAATCCTTGATACTGATCTCTGGAAATCAGCTGAAAAAGCAGGTGTCTTTGAAGGTGCCGGAATTGATTTGGTAGATGGCTATATCCACTTCTCAGACGCAAACCAAGCCAGTGAGACCGCTAGGTTACATTTCTCCGGTCAGAGCAATTTACTATTACTTCAAATATACACAGAAGAGCTAAACATTCTGTGGGAGCCGTCCAGAGGCGGGCAGCTCTTTCCGCATCTATATGACACATTACCGTTAAAGCATGTAAAGAATGTTTGGGACCTGCCTGTTGGAGATGATGGTTTACATATTTTCCCTAATCTCAAATCTTATGAAATATAGGCCTAATACCGAATTTAGCCTGCTGATGGGAAGACCTGGGTAGAGCATATTCGCAGCCATTCCAGAAAAATGCATAACATTATTACGCCGTTAACAAGTGAGAGCGAGCTTGATATTACACCGCCTCACCGGCAACAAATCCCGAAGACCACGCCCACTGGAAATTATAGCCACCCAAATGCCCTGTGACATCTACCACCTCGCCAATGAAAAATAGTCCAGGCTGGTCTTTTGCCTCCATAGTTTTTGCAGATAAGCCTGACAGATGCACGCCGCCTAGTGTGACTTCGGCCGTGCGATATCCTTCTGTTCCACTAGGCTTTACCTGCCAGCGATTGAGACGTTCTGATAGTTTCAACAAATTCTTATCTGACTGGTCAGCCAGTCTACCAGAATAGCCCATTTCGCTCAGAATAGCTCCAGCAAGGCGTCTTGGAAGCCAATCACTCAAACAAGTCATCAGATCTTGCTTGGGTGTGTCCTGCTTTCGTTGTTTTAACGCGTCCATACAGGCATGATCTGGCAACAGATTTATAGTTATGTCACGCCCCTCTTCCCAATAAGAGCTGATTTGCAAGATTGAGGGACCTGACAAACCTCTATGCGTAAATAAAAGCCCCTCCCGGAAACACGTTTTCCCAAAGCTGATATCTGCATCAACTGACAAGCCTGCAAGGGATTTGCACTGTTCTAAAAATTGTGCTTGAAAAATCAGCGGAACAAGGGCTGGGCGTATGTCAGTAACATCTAAACCAAATTGTTTGGCAATATCATATCCAAATCGTGTTGCGCCAATCTTTGGAATTGATAGACCGCCTGTTGCAATCACCAGAGACGTTGCTGCTATTGCACCCATAGACGTGTCTAAATTATAGCCGCGCTCATTGTGTGTAATGCGCGATACTGAGGTGTTTAGACGTATATCAACCGCGGCATTATGGCATTCGTCAAGAAACATTTGGATAATCTGTTTTGCACTATCATTACAAAAGAGCTGCCCAAGTTTTTTTTCATGAAAATCAATACCATGCGACTCAACAAGTTCAATGAAATCATGCTGTGTATAGCGTGAGAATACTGACTTACAAAAATGTGGATTCTCTGACAAAAAGGCTGATGGGTTTGAATGTAGATTTGTGAAATTACATCGACCACCACCTGAGATACGAATTTTTTCGGCTGGCCGCTTCGCATGTTCAATCACCAGAACCCGACGACCACGCTTACCGGCAATATGCGCACACATAAGCCCGGCCGCCCCTGCACCGATAATGACTACATCATAATTACTTTTTGGCTTTTGCATCTTAACACTTACAAATGTGCAGCTATATTTTAGAGTGCTTAGGATGTAACATATCTCTTAGCGACAGATATATAAGTAATATACGAAGAAAAAGCAGTTGCAATGACACAGAATCCAACACCAGACCAGATGCAAGAGATGATTGAAGCCATTTTCGCAAAAGCAGACCAGCTTCTGAGTGCAAATGATCTGCCTGCGCCTGGCGATCAAGCAGGATTTACCGAGCTAATGCGGCTGGTATTTGATGGTGATGAAGCCGGGCAGGCTATCTTCGCATCTATGGATGGGGCGTTACTAGAGCTCTTGTTTGATATGTATGGGAAACGGCAGTCAAAATCAGTGGCCCATTAAGTATTTAGCGCGCTGAAATAATGCGCAGCAAATGCAAAAAAATGCCTCATGCCTTTATTGCCCATCACATTATATTTGCCCGTCACATTATATTTTTAGGTAGAGCTAGAATGCGCCTTTACGCGTCCGAAATGCTATCTGCTTTACTGTCGGTCTTACGATAGCCGAGAGCAATCATGCCAGCCAGAAACGAGAGACCAGCACAACCGACAAGGATCACCTTGATGGTCGTTCCATAAACCCTGTCTAATAGCGCTCCCATATGCTCTTGCCACGTGGCAGGCCAATCATCTGGTATCGGCATTGCAGACATTAAGCGCCAATTCTCTAGCACATAGTCACGAATAAAAGGCGGAATGGCGGGGTCAGATACGGCCTCTGTGAGAAGCGGCAGAAACAGCACCGCTTGCCAATAGCCAAGGACAGCAACAGCTATGAGAGGTCCAATTCGTGAAACAGCGGTATTTACGCCGCTGGCAATACCATCCTGCCCTGGACCGGCAGCAGACATGGCAACAGTGGTCAGGGGTGCTGCCATAAGCCCTATGCCAATACCTAGCGTAAACATCGACAACAGCAAATACCATATACCGCCACCATCATACCGACTGATGGCAAATTGCGCCATCGCGATAACAATTCCTGCAACCACCAAAATACCGCGCGGCCCATATTTACCAACCCATCTGCCTGCGGGACGGGACAAAAAGAACACCATGATAGATATTGGCAATTGCACAAGACCTGCTTTAAAGGCTGAAAATCCATAAGTTTCAATAAGCAGGAAGTTGATGAATAAAGAACTACCCTGAAATCCCGCAAACAGAATAAAGGTCTGAAGTGAGACAATTTGAAACCGCGGTTTTTTCATCAGGGATGGCGGCAGCATGGGAGTTTTGGCATGCCATTCATAGACAAAAAAGCAAATCAGAAGCGCCCCGCCCAACCCTAAAGTCAGCAGATGCCAAATAAGAAACACCCCCTCCTTTGCCGCTTCTAGTAATCCTGTAATAAGCAATCCAAGCGATAAGGTTATTATAATAGAGCCAATCACATCTATCGGCGCAGGCTGTTCTGGCTCAAATGGCGGACGTGGTAATTTTTGAAGCAAATATAACACAAGCAAGCTAATTGGCAGATTAATGACAAAAATCAGTTGCCAATAAGCAAAATCAACAGCCAACCCCCCAATCAAAGGCCCAAGTGGGATAGCTAATGTTGTTACTGCACTCCAGCTGCCAATTGCTAGTCCGCGCTCTTCTGGGGCAAAAGAGGCGTTAATCATAGCAAGGCTCGCAGGTATCATTAAGGCAGCACCAATGCCTTGCGCTGCACGAAATAGAATCAATTGCCCAGCATCTTGGGCTAAGGCACAGGCAAGAGATGTCGCTGCAAAGGCTATCACGCCAAGGCGAAGGCTTCGTCTGCGCCCCCAATTATCACCCAGCGCACCGCCAGCCATTAGTAAGGCAGCTAAAAATAGGAGATAAATCTCTAAAACCCAAAACGCATCGGCCGCCGTGGCTGATAAGGATTTTTGAATAGCTGGCAAGGCAACATTAAGAGCCGTCGCGTCTACGAAGGCCATGCCTGTTACAAGACCACAAACAACAATAACAATCTGCTTTTGCAGTTTTGAAAAACTAGATATTTGTGGCTTATCTGGATGCATATGGGCTGCTATCTTGACCTGAAGATTGTCTGTAGTAAATAAAGGCAAAGTGACATTTTAGACTATGTAATATTTACGTCTGAATGCGAATAAATACGATGAAAATCTTCAGCCACTTTTGATTTAATTAGGGATGATGTGATGAAACAGATTGATAGCCTTGTATCTGGGTTTAATAGTTTTCGTAAAACCTATTTCGAAACAAACCCCGAGCTGTTTGAAACGCTCTCGACAAAAGGGCAAAAACCACATACTTTAGTGATTGCCTGCTCTGATTCTCGCATTGACCCTGCCCTCATTTTTGATGCAGAACCTGGTGATTTATTTGTTGTGCGGAATGTCGCAAATCTTGTACCGGAATATGCGCCTGACAATGCACCTAATAGCGCTAGTACAGCAATTGAATATGCTGTTCGAGATTTAGGCGTATCGCATATACTCATCCTTGGACATGCGCAATGTGGCGGCATAGGCGCCGCATGCAGCCATGCGACAGGTGGTGATTTATCAGCACGTGATTTCTTGGAAAGCTGGGTGGAACCAGCTGCAAATGCTATCAAAGCTGAATTTGGCGCTGTTTCTGATGACGTAAATGGACGCAAGGCAGAACAAGCATCCCTAAAAAAATCCATGCAAAATCTATCCACCTTCCCCTGGGTGGCTGACAAGGTTGCTGATGGCAGCCTGCAACTTCACGGGTGGTGGTTCGACCTTGCTGATGGGCAAATTTGGGGCTTAGATGATGCCGGTGCCGATTTTGTGCAACTTTCCGGCGCATAAACATCTCGGCTTGATTAGAAATTTTGGTTTAGTGTCGGCATTCTTTCTTTGAAGTCACGCAAAACTGGCTTTTCTGATGCGAACATTTTGTATCAACTGTTACTGTATTGAGGTCACATCCTATGGCTGGTTTTCCTATCCTTGCGTCACGGCGGCTACGCTCCACTCCCTATACTGAGCGCGTAGAAGCTGCTGGTTTGACTGGCTATACAATTTATAATCACATGTTTCTTCCGACCTCCTTTGGCTCACTAGAGGGCGACTATAAACATTTGAAAGAAGATGTACAGATTTGGGATGTATCAGTTGAACGCCAGGTCGAATTACGTGGCCCGGATGCACATAAACTTGCCATTATGATGAGTGCACGCGACCTCACAAATGCGGAACCAGGCCGTTGTTATTACGCACCAATCTGTGATGGTAATGGCGGAATGTTGAATGACCCTATCGCATTATGCCTCGCGCCTGACCGTTTTTGGTTTTCTATTGCAGATTCTGACTTGGTCTTATGGGCCGCTGGCTTAGCTGAAGGCATGGGTCTCGACGTAAAGGTGTTTGAACCAGACGTCTCCCCGCTAGCTATACAAGGTCCGAAGGCAGAGGATTTAATGGCCAAAATATTTGGTGAAGAGATCCGGTCTGTACGTTTCTTCCGCTTCGGCATGTTCACATGGAGAGACCATGAACTTCTTATTGCGCGCTCAGGTTGGTCAAAGCAAGGCGGATTTGAAATCTATATGCATGATAGCAAATTAGGCACGCAATTATGGGATGATATTTGGAATGCAGGAGGTGAATTTAATTTAAAGCCTGGCTGCCCAAATCTGATTGAACGTATTGAGAGCGGCCTCCTGTCTTACGGAAATGATATGACACGTGAAGACACGCCGCTCAATTGTGGCTTAGATCGCTATATCAGCCTTGATACGCACGATTTCATCGGCAAGTCAGCTTTACAGGCGCAGCAAGAGGCTGGCATTAGCCGAAAGCTTATGGGTGTTCGGATTTCAGGTGATAAAATTGCCCCACTTGGCAAGCCTGTCGATTGTCTTTCAGGCGATACGGTCATTGGTATGTTAACATCCGCTGTCTATTCGCCGGATTTTGACTGTAATCTAGGGTTTGCAATGGTAAGCTCGGACTATTTTGCAGAAGGTACAAACATACAGGTCGCGCTTCCAGATGGAGTGCGGCACGCTACTATTTGCAATTTACCCTTTACCCAATAATATACTCAAAACTAAATATGGGGGCACAGATGGGCGGCATAGACAGTATCAATGAAGGATTTATGGATAAGCGGCCAGCAAATTATGTGCCTTTATCACCTGTATCGTTCCTACCGCGCGTGGCCAAGATCTTTGGTGCGCGTGATGCCGTCATCTATGGCAATCGTCGCTATAATTGGTCAGAGACTTATAGCCGGTGCGTACGCCTTGCCTCTGCAATACAAAAAGCTGGCTTGGAAAAAGGCGATGTTGTCACTGTGATGGCTGCCAACACACCGGAAATGTTTGAGGCACAATTTGGCGTTGCCATGAGTGGCGCTGTATTAAATACAATTAATACACGTCTTGATGTTGAAACAATCTCCGGCATTCTAGACCATGCTGATACGCGGCTTTTGATAACAGATGCTGGTTTTGCAGCAACCATGAAAGCTGCCCTGGCAGACACACCTAACAAGAATATCATCATCGTTGATATTGTTGACACACAGGATGCGAGTTCTGCTTTCGGTGAGAGGCTTGGCAGTCAAACTTACGAAGATTTCCTTGATACAGGTGATACAGATTTTGACTGGCAACTGCCTGATGATGAATGGCAGGCCATGTGCCTGAATTACACATCTGGTACTGGTGGCAAACCGAAAGGCGTAGTCTATCATCACCGCGGGGCTTATCTGATGGCAATGGGAACAGTGCCTGCCTGGGGCGTGCCAACACATCCAGTCTATTTATATACTGTGCCAATGTTCCATTGCAATGGATGGGGCCATGCCTGGATGATGGCGCTTGTTGCTGGCACAGCTATTTGCACACGTATTGTTGCTGCTGAGCATATCTTTAAGCTGTTACATGAACATAGGATCACACATTTTGGTGGGGCGCCTATTGTGCTTGGCATGATGGTCAATGCGCCAGATGAGGTGCAAAAGAGTCCAGATTGGCCCGTCAAGGTTATGACAGCTGGCGCGCCTCCACCACCGGCAGTCTTAGAGAAAATTGAAGCGCTTGGTTTTGATGTGATGCAAGTTTATGGTCTCACAGAGACATATGGGCATGTCATCCAATGTGCTTGGAATGAGACATGGGATGATGTGGATTTTGCCACGCGTGCTGCCATCAAAGCACAGCAAGGTGTGCAATTCACCCATACTGAAGAGATTAGTGTCCTTGACCGTGACACAGGATTACCAGTCCCAGCTGATGGTGAAACCATTGGTGAGATTGTTATCCGCTCAAATACAGTTATGAAAGGGTATCATAAAAACCCAGAAGCCACAGAAGAGGCTATGGGTGACGGCACCTTCCGCTCTGGCGATTTAGCAGTACGTCACCCAAGTGGATATGTCGAGGTGCGCGACCGGTTGAAAGATATCATCATCTCCGGCGGTGAGAATATCTCATCTGTCGAAGTGGAAGGCATTTTATACAGACATCCAGCAGTTGCTTTTGCGGCCGTGGTGGCAAAACCAGATGAGAAATGGGGAGAGACACCCTGCGCTTTTGTTGAACTCAAAGCAGGCGAAAGCCTAGAAGAAGCTGAAATGATTGCCTTCTGCCGAGAGCATATTGCAGGCTTCAAAACACCGAAAAAAATCGTGTTTGGCGAGCTTCCGAAGACCTCCACTGGTAAAATTCAAAAATATATACTGCGCAGTCAAGCAAGAGACTTTGGATAAACCAAAACCACAAAGTCGTGATATCTCTAAAGACTAACCGAGAGCTCGCATCCTGAGATCATATCTGGTGCGTTTAGACTTAGTGTTATCCCAATCCTAAAGTCTGAGGTGAAGCCTAATGAATGAGCACGGCTTTCACATCAGGCTTATGGCAACCTAGCTATTAATTTTGTGGCACATCCCCAAAATCAAGCATGCCGACAATACGGTCATGTGTATTTTGTGTCTTAGCAAGCTCAAGGAAGAATTTACGCTCACGATCATACAAATCTTGCTCGCTAACATCCCTGCTCTCATCCGCACCCGCAACAACCACAGAGCCAATAGCCATGGCTACCGTGCGGTTATGCGGCGTGAAATCACCGCGTTCAACACCTGCGCGCATAAACGCATCCATCTTTGCAAGCAAATCATGATTCCCAAGCCTAAATGCCGGTTCTGTCGGTGCGGTATAGCCATCTGCTAAACCAGACATCATTTTTGTGGCCGCAGCGATGAGATGATCCTTATTCATTACCGTACCATCAACTTGCGGACGGAAATATTGATAGCGTGTTGATAATTGTGGAGATGTGCCTGTCAGGCCATATCCTATCTGCATCCAGCACTTCCATGCAGCCTCATCCCAATCCCCTGTCTCTTGGAACCAGCGCATGAAAGTTTCCTTAACGCCGCCCCCAGATGGTAATAGCCCCACACCAGACTCAACCAAGCCAAGTGTTGAGTTGGTATGTGCAACGATAGCATCACAATGCAGCAACACCTCGAAACTACCGCCCAGCGACAAGCCAGATGGTGCCCCAATAACAGGTACTGGTGCATATTTGAGTGCACGAACAGCCTGCTGAAAATCTGCTAGAAACGCATCCATCGCCTGCCAATCGCCAGCCTCAATAAAGGCTCTGAACCGATTTAAATCAACGCCTGCTGAAAAATGCTGTGCATCATTATGGATAATGACACCTTTTCCATGGTCAGAAGCAGCTGCAGCAACGATCTCCATAGACTCGCCTGTTAGTGCATTTGCTTTAGAATGAAACTCGACGAGACGCAAATCCCCATCTAGCGCATAAAGGCTTGCTGCTTGATTTGATTGTATTGGCACCATGGTTCTGCGCGCCATTTGCAGACGGAATGCCCCCTCTGGCAGGGATACAGGCTGATATCCGGATGCATGATCACGCACTTCCAGTGTGGCGCCACTAACACGGTAGAAATCACCACCGGCTTGCAGCTGCTCTGGCAAAGCAATACCAGCTTCAGCAGCCATATCCGCCATTTTATCGAAGCCAATCGCGTCCATCATCTCGAACGGACCACGCACCCAGTTAAAACCGAGCTTCATAGCGTCATCAATATCTTGAGGCGATGTTGTAATTTGGGGAATGAGGCTTGCTGCGTAGCAAAATATTTTCGCTAATACGGCTCTTGAAAACTGCCCTAATTCTGTCTGATCGTTTAAGAGCGGCAAAAGCGGTTCATCTTGAGAGGCCAGGGCATCAGCAGCTTCCAAAGCTAAATCTGGCAGAACCCGTTCAAATGGGCGCCAAGATAGCCCATCTGCATGCGCTTCCACGATACGTGTCTCACGCCCAGTCGTGCTTTCACGGTAAAAGCCGCCTTTGCCCTTCTCTCCAGTATATCCATCAGCAATCATCTGATTCACCAGCTCAGGCATTTCGCCGACAGCATGAAAGGCATCACCCTCAGGTAAAATTGTCTTTAGCGAGGCCACAACATCTTTCATCAAATCTATGCCGATTAAATCATACAGACCAAATACGCCAGTTTTTGGAATACCCATGGGTCGACCAAATAATGCATCTGCATCTTCAATAGCGATGCCACGATTTAAGGCTTCATAAAGCGCAACCTGAAGCGCATAAACACCAACACGATTCCCCAAGAAACCAGGCGTGTCATGACATTTCACGACGCCCTTTCCTAGGACTGTCTCGTTAAACACAGCCAGACGATCCATAACAGCATCATCTGTTTTGGTACCACGCACTAACTCCAAAAGGCGCATAAACCGGACGGGGTTGAAATAATGCGTGATTGCAAAACGTTTTTGAAACGCCTCTGGCATATCCTCAACTAGAAGGCTGATTGGAATAGTGGAGGTATTTGAGGACACGACACAATCAGATGAGATTACCGCATCTAATTTTTTATAAAGGTCTTTCTTGATTGGTAATCTTTCAATGACAGCCTCAATAATCCAATCACATGCCGCCAGCTTATCAAAATCATCTTCAATCGTACCTGTTTTGATAAGGGTGCTGTTTTTCTTATGCATGAGCTGTGGGGGATCAGATGCAATCAGGCGCTCTATTGCCATCTCGGCAGGTGTCTTTGCACTAGCTTCGCGTGCAGGCAAATCGAGTAGTAAAACCTCATGCCCAGCATTTGCAATCTGTGCTGCAATACCAGCACCCATTGTGCCAGCGCCAATGACGGCAATATTTTTAAACATATGTATGATACCCTTAGTCTAAGCGCTTAAAAAAGCCACTAGCTCTGCATTAACAATTTCAGGCGCCTCAGCTGGCAGCATATGGCCAGCTCCAGCCACCTCGACAACAGAGGCGTTTGTGAGAGCATCTGCCATAGCATAGCCAAATTTTTTCGGTGTCATCCGGTCTTTTTCCGCAAGAATGACCAAAGATGGAAGCTCAGCCTTGGCAGCATCCTCAGCACCAGCTTTATATCCATTACAAGCTGTGAAGTCTGCATACAGGGCCTGCCTGTTATTGGCTGCCATTATTTGGCGGCCATAAAATAAAAAGGAATGTCCTGGCTGGCTATGATCATGCATCTGCGCAATCTGACCATGACCCCAACTTGTCATATTTTCAATGGCGCTTTTTAGAGCAACTTCCGAATCTTTCACAAGTGCTTCATTCACAGGTATAGAAACTGCACCTGCAATAAGCGCCATTTTACGGAATCTATTTGGATGTCGAGCAACAGCAGATAAGGCCACAAGAACACCTTGAGAGTGGCCGACTACTGATGCTGTCTTCACATCCAGAGCATCTAGCACCCTGCATAGCCAGTCAGCCATGTCTTCGATAGACGTGAGTGGCGCACCAGCTGATAAGCCATGCCCTGGAAAGTCAGGCGCCAGTACGCTGTATCCATCATAGGCTAGATACCGCCCTTGTAAAACCCAGCTTAAATGGCTTTGACCAGACCCATGTAAAAGCACAACCACATGACCTTCTGGATCGAACTCACGGCCACCATTTGAGGCATAAACTTCATGCCCGTCTAACTCTAGTTTCATCACTCAACTCCTAGCGATAGATCAGCCGCTGACAGCTTTTGCCGCAGCCCGGAAGGCCTGATGGAAATCAGCCTTCAAATCGTCAATATCTTCAAGACCAACAGAAAGGCGGATCATGTCATCTGTCAGGCCGCCAGCTTTCATCGCCTCTGCATCAATATGACTATGGGTCGTGCTGGCAGGGTGTATCACTAATGTTTTTGCATCACCAACATTTGCCAGATGCGACGCAAGCTTGACTGACTCGATAAATGCACGGCCAGCATCACGTCCCCCTTTCACACCGAAGGTAATTATAGACCCAGCGCCTTTTGGCATCATAGATTTTGCCAATTCATGGCTAGGATGATCTGGCAAATGCGGGTGCCTAACCCAGGCTACAGAGTCATGCTCCGTTAAAAAGGCCAACATAGCATTCGTATTTGCAATATGTTTATCCATCCGCAAAGGCAGCGTCTCAAGACCTTGCAACAAATGAAAAGCATTTGTAGGCGAGAGCGTTGGACCAAAATTATACATAGCTTCTGCCCGTAATTTTGCGGTAAAAGCAGCTGGTCCGAACTCTTCATAAAAATTGATGTTATTCATGGAATAATGAGGCTCGGCAATCGTCGGGAATTTATCATTTTGTCCCCAGTCAAAATTCCCACCATCCATGACAGCACCGCCAATAGCAACCCCATGTCCGCCTATCCATTTTGTCAGAGAATGGATGATAATGTTCGCACCCAACTCAAGCGGTTTTAAAAGATAAGGCGTGTTAAATGTGCAATCCAACATCAGCGGAATGCCAGCTTCATGCGCAATATCGGCGACACGTTTTACATCCAGCACATCAAGGCCGGGATTGCCGACGACTTCTCCAAAGATTACTTTTGTATTTGGCTGGATTGCTGCAGCAATAGCAGCAGGATCATTCGTATCTACAAAGCTTGTCGTAATGCCAAAGCGTGGAAATGTATATTGCAGCAAATTGATATTCGCACCGTAAAGCTGTGCTGTAGCTACGATATGGTCACCTGCAGAGCAAATAGTTGTTAGGGCTGCATGCAGGGCCGCCATACCTGAACTCGTCGCTGTTGAGGCTACCGCACCTTCTAAAGCAGCCAACCTTTGTTCTAGAACAGCAATTGTTGGGTTGGAAATGCGTGTATAAAGATGCCCACCAACTTCCATATTATACAGGGCAGCTGCATGACGTGTATCTTTAAATACATAGGAAGTTGTTTGATGAATTGGCACCGCACGAGAGCCATGCCGCTCATCAGGCATATGGCCTGCATGTAAGCTCAGCGTGTCGAAATTATAATCATTGCTCATCGCACTCTCCGTCATAGCGCATAGTTTTGTTTCATTCGGGAAACCAGCTTCCTGCGCTTCTACCTTCTACAAGATTTTCTACTTATATAGCGATAGTAAAAGATAAGGCAAAGCGCGTTAAGACGCTAAAATCTAACCAATGACCCAAAATATGTAGATGATGCGACATGCCCAGCTAAGAAAAGCGATAGCAAAAGCATATTAGGTTCTACATTTTTAGGGTGAATATGGTAGTCTTTGGCCGCAAACTGATATTTCTGTGAGGCCTGGTTCTATGACTGATGTGTATATTCTCTCAGCAACACGCTCTGCAATTGGGAGCTTTGGCGGCAGCTTAAAAAACACGCCACCGACAGAGCTAGGTACAGATATTGCCAAATCCGCAATTTCCCAATCAGGACTGGACGCCGGTGCAATCGGGCATGCGGCAATCGGCCATGTTATTCACACAGAGCCACGTGATATGTATTCGCCACGAGTCATTTCTGTATCTGCAGGCCTGCCAGAGAGTAGTCCTGCCTTTCAGGTAAATCGGCTTTGCGGTAGTGGCCTGCAAGCCATAGTAAGCGCAACCCAACTGATACAGCTTCAAGATACAGATGCTGCCCTTGCAGGCGGTGTTGAGGTTATGAGCCGTGGTGGCTATCTCAATCCAGATCAGCGCTGGGGTGCCCGCATGGGAGATAGCAAATCCTATGACATGATGCTTGGTGCCTTACATGACCCATTTGGCATTGGGCATATGGGCATTACAGCTGAAAATGTAGCTGATGAGTTTGAAGTAAGTCGCGATGACATGGATGCCTTTGCCGCAGAATCCCAGCGCCGTGCTGCGCATGCACAGGCTGAGGGCTATTTCAAAGATCAAATCACCGCGTTAGAGCTTCGAGATAGACGCAAGATGATTACCTTTGACACAGATGAATATATCAGGCCTGACACAACTGCAGAGTCCCTGTCTGGCTTGCGCGCTGTTTTCCAAAAAGATGGGTGCGTCACAGCAGGCAATGCGTCTGGCATCAATGATGGTAGCGCCATGTTGGTTTTGGCGAATAAAGACTCTGCCATGACTTCCAGTCAAAAGCCCCTTGCAAAAATCATTTCTTATGGCTTTGGTGGTGTCCCAGCACGCATTATGGGTATGGGACCTGTGCCAGCCAGTAAAATGGCGCTAGAACGGGCTGGTATGTCCGTTTCTGACTTAGATTTGGTTGAGAGCAACGAGGCTTTTGCGGCTCAAGCTTGCGCCGTTTCAAAAACTTTAGACCTCCCATCTGATATTGTGAATGTAAATGGCGGTGCTATCGCACTTGGACATCCGGTAGGTGCTACTGGTGCAATCATCATGACGAAACTGGTACATGAGTTGCATCGCCGCGGCGCCCGCTATGGCATGGCAACTATGTGTATAGGTGGCGGCCAAGGTATCAGTGTAATTATTGATATACAGGTGTAAAATACCGGTTTTATAGATATCCAATGCAGACTGAACCCACAATGACTCGATTGTTATTGTCTCACAGTGTTTCTTCAGACTAGTGCCAATAAAACAGATACAGTAAACCTGTCCAATACCGTCCCTGCGCTTTGATCTTGTCTGCCTCAGGTGGTTTTGTCTGCCTTGAGTGAGGATTTATAGCGGTACATATCACAAGAAGCCTCTGACACATTACTCAGAGACTAAGCATTGGAAAGTAGGGTTAGAATATGTGACCTAGAGGATACCCTAGCGTCTTAACCAATCCGGCTCCATATGCAGAACAGCATTATCATGGCAGCCAATTTGTGCGGCATATGTGCCAACACGTGGAAGGACCTGCTGCATATATATGCTGGCTGTAACGAGTTTTGCCTTTAGAAATTCTGGATTCCCCTCGCCCGCATCAGATAATGTCTTGGCAGCTTGCGCTGATTTCGCCATCATCCAGCCACCACATAAGGTACCAAGCTGCATAAGCCAGTCCACGCCATTTACAGCAGCGCTACGACTGTTATTCGCCATCGCTAATAGCTGTTTCAGACTATGTTCGGCTGAATTAGCAGCTTGCAAGACTGGTTCAGCCCAGCAGGCATCAATATCAGACATATCCTGGCGAATTTCTGCCAACAAGGCCTCAATGCCAGCACCGCCATCTCGCAGGGTTTTTCGAAATACCAGATCATTTGCCTGAATTGCTGTAGTCCCTTCGTAAATTGGTAAGATGCGAGAGTCACGATAATGCTGAGCTGCGCCTGTTTCTTCTATAAAGCCCATACCACCATGCACCTGAACAGCATCTGACGTCAGCATCACAGATCGTTCGGTCAACCATCCCTTAATAATTGGAATTAGTAGTGACGCACGCCTATCTTCTGCAGCAGCCTGTTCAGCAGACGCATGATGGCTTCTATCTAAAGCTGCTCCCCCTACAAGTACCAAGGCGCGCATCGCTTCAATCTCAGAGCGCATAATAGATAATAATCGCAACACATCTGGATGATGGGCAATTGGCGTCTTTGGTGGACGCTCTAACGGTGTACCTTGTGTTCTTGTCTGTGCATAGTCAACAGCTTGCTGGTACCCGCGCTCAGCAATCGCCAATCCCTGAAGACCAACCTCAAAGCGCGCATGGTTCATCATGCCAAACATAATGTCGAGACCTTTATGTTCCTCACCAACAAGATACCCGACAGCACCGCCAGTTTCACCATATTGCAATACAGCTGTTGGAGATCCCTTAATGCCTAATTTCTTCTCAATAGACAGACATTTTACGTCATTTTGTTCGCCTAGCGTTCCGTCGTCATTCACGAGATATTTTGGGACAATAAAAACAGATATGCCTTTTACGCCTTCCGGCGCATCAGGCAGCCTTGCCAAAACCAGATGAATAATATTTTCAGCCATATCATGCTCACCATAGGTGATATAAATTTTCTGGCCGGAAATAAGATAATGATCGCCATTTGGCACGGCTTTGGTTTTTATAGCTGCAAGATCAGTACCTGCTTGCGGCTCTGTCAAATTCATCGTGCCTGTCCAGCGCCCTTCCACCATTGGCGGCAGAAACTTTGCCTTTTGGGCGTCCGAAGCAGATTTTTGCAAGGCGTAAATCTGTCCTTGTGTCAAAAGATGACAAAGCGCGAAGCTCAAGCTTGCTGATTGCCACAATTCATTAACCCCAGCACTGAGGATCATCGGCATATTTTGTCCGCCCCACGCTTCTTCAGCGTCCATAGCGGTCCAACCCCCTTCGCCCATGGCTTTATAAGCATCTTTGAAGCCAGCTGGCGTCTGAACGCTTCCATCTTCATGACGAATACTAGAAGATTTATCACTTTCATGATTCAGAGGCGCAATGACATCTGCCGCCAATTTACCAGCTTCTTCCAAAATTGCGTCTGCCAGTTCCGCACTCACATCCTGAAATGCAGGCAAAGTGGCTATTTCAGAGAGCCCGGCAACATGATTTAGACAAAAGCGGATATCATCAATGGGCGGAGTATACATAGGGCATCCTGCTCAATACGTATCAAAGGTAAATAATCATTAGACGTGCCATCATAACCGCATGGCCATAAATCCAAAAATAGTACTAGCTCAAGCAATTGGCAACTATGGTAAATAGATGCGTCCTACTAAAAGCTAGAGCGCATTTAGGCTGCGATGATAGAGGTCAAATCCTCATTAGGACGCGCACCAAAATGGCAAATGACTTCTCCAGCACAGCGGCTGGCAATATCAGCTCTGGCCTGCAAAGACATATTATTTGTGCGTGCATATAAATAACCGGCGGCAAATAGATCACCAGCACCCGTTGTATCAACAACCTCACCTATCGGTTGCGCAGCTGCAAATGCATGTTCGGTTTTGCTGTAGCAATTGGCGCCTTTGCTGCCACAGGTGATGATGACCTCATCAACTTCAGTGAGCAGCTCTGTTATCTGTTCATCAGAGGTGCCACCCATCAAGGCAGCAAATTCTTCCTCATTTGAGAATATAATATCAGCATGATCACGCACGAAGCTGCGCATAGCATCAAAATGACGCTCCACACACCAACTATCTGATAAGGATAAGGCTAGTTTTGCCCCACAATTCTGTGCAACCTCTACAACACGTTTAAAGATGGCCTCACCCGCAGGTGCATCAAATAAATACCCTTCTAAATAGATGATATTTGCTGAAAGCTCATCACCTAAATGCGCATCTGACAAATGTAATGTACTGCCCAAAAAAGTATTCATTGAGCGTGCTGTATCAGGCGTCACCAGAATGATAGAGCAGGCTGTTGCTGGACCTGTTTCAGGCTGGGTACCTAAATAAGAAACCCCACCTGCCTCAATGTCTGAGATAAAATCATCGCCAATCACGTCTTTCTTGACCTGCCCAACAAAGCCGCATTTGCTTCCAAGTTTTGCAATCCCGTATGCTGTGTTAGCCGCAGACCCACCTGCCAGCATCTCACTTTGCTCGAGCGCAGTTGTAAGATAGTCTGCTCTAGCCTCATCAATCAAATTCATACCGCCTTTTTCAACAGCATGATCAACGAGAAACGTTTCTTCAACAGCGCCTAGAACATCCATAATGGCATTACCAATACAGATGACATCATGATGCTGCGCGCCGGGTGTATTATCTGACATGTTTAAAAAGTCTCGCCGAAATTACAAAATCTCTTTGTTCATAAAGGTTTCGCAGATGAGTCACAAGAGCTGAATATAAAAGTATCTAACGACTTCGTTGCATCAAAATATTGCCGAGGGCAACTAGCCCGATACCAATGACCGCATAAGCACTCCAGATAAATCCCTCCCAGACGCTAGAAATCATCAAGGCAAATATTGGAAACAATACAGTTGCATATCCTGCCTTTGCTGCGCCAATTCTACCTATAAGCGTCAGATAGGCGCTAAAAGCCAGAACAGACGAAAAAACCGCCAGCCAGACAAGTCCGCCGACATATTTAAGGCTTGGGTCTGGAAAGAAGTCGCCACCACGGACTAATGCAACACAACCTATGAATAGAGCACCCCAACTCATGCCCCAGCTATTGGCTGTCAGCACGTCTATCTTAAGGTGCTGCAAATGTGCAGATATCATATTGCCCATACAGAAAAAACATGTCCCGGTTAGACAAAATCCAAGACTAACAAACGCAGCTTCACTGGTTCTAATTTCAGGCCAAAAGAAAATGGCTACCCCGGACACACCAATCAGCGCCGCGCTCATTTGGGTGGGTGGCGGTCGCCTCCGTAGCCTGACTGAGTCAAAAAGCACATTTATGAATGCCACACTGGCAAAAATGACAGCTAGCAAACCAGAGGCAACGCCAACACTGCCATAATAGAATAGTGTGAAATTAGTACTAAATATGCAAATCCCAAGACCCAGCATAAAGATTTGCAACCGCCAGGGAACGGTATGCAGCCTTTTTTGTTGATAGGCTATACCCCACATTAAAGCTGCGGCAATGACGAAGCGCCAGAAAACTGACACTTCTGGAATGGCAGTATCTGTAACCTGCCAGCTTAAGGGCAACCAGCTCGTTGACCAGCCAAAAATCACGGCAATATATAATATGCTCGTAGGAAATTTCATTATCGCTTGCCCTTGGACCTTGTGGCTGATTTATATAGCGGGCTTTGCTTTTGGCAGTAAAATCAGACCCAGTCCAATTAACACCAAAACCACAAGCATACCTGACCGCTCAGACCCTGTTAAAAGAACAAGCCATCCATAACAAAGTGGCCCGACAAAGCTTGTTGCTTTACCTGACACCATATACAGACCAAACATACTGGCGCGGCTATCCTCAGGCGTTTTTCGTGCCACATAGGAGCGAGCGGCCGACTGCACAGGCCCAACAAATATGCCCAGACATATACCGGCACCCCAAAAGACGAGCTTCGTTGGCGCTATAAGTGCCGCTGTGCCACATAAAAAGAGGGCAATTAGGGAGATACGCATAGTGCGTAACGGGCCTAATTTATCATCCGCCCACCCGCCAATAATCGCACCAATACCTGCGCTTACATTGAGTGCGATGGCAAAGAGCAAAATTTCTGACTGGGTAAATGCAAAGACCTTTGCCGCGTATATCCCCCCAAGAGCAAAGAGCGTTATCAACCCGTCATTGAAGGCCATGCGCGCAAATAGAAACCGCACCATATCTGGTATTTTAGTAGCTGTATGAAGCGATTGCTTTAGCTGTTGAAGATAATTTCCAGACTGAGGCGTTGCCGGCAAATTCGGGGTGAAGAGCATCATAGGAATGGAAAAGATCAGAGCCCATCCAGCTGCAAAAATCATCGTGGCACGCACATGCTCTGCATTGTCTTTATTAAGACCAAAAGGTGCCTTTTCCGGTAAAATGAAAATCGCGAGGACAAGTCCAAGTGCAACAACAGCCCCTATAAAACCGACACCCCAGGCGATACCGCTTAATTTGCCAATATCCTCATCAGTTCCCATCTTTGCGAGCATAGCATTATAAAACACAAAGCTGATTTCCATGAAGAAAATGGAGATGGCGGATAATGCCAATGCATAGAGAGCAAAGCTTATATCAGGTTCGGCAAACCATAATAACCCAGTGGCTGAAGCGCCAATTATGATTGTGCCAATTAAAAACTGTTTAATAAGCCCAGCACTATCAGCTATGCGACCCAGAATAGGTGCTGAAATCGCAACAAGAAAGGCTGTCGCACCTGTCATTTGTGCCCAGATTGCTGTGCCACCCTCTGGCATGATGGTGGTTGCAAAATAGACAGCGAATACAAAAGTGGCATGCAGGGTTGGCACTGGAGATGACGCCCAATCATAGAGGGCCCAGCCCAGTCTTGCACGTGTTATCATCAATAGTGCCACCCTAATCTAAAGGATAGGGGCAAAGCTTATTTGCCCATTATCGCTTTCACTTCTAGAAATTCAGCCAGACCCCATTCTGCTTTTTCACGACCATTGCCAGATTGTTTGTAACCACCAAATGGCGCATCTGCACCACCACTACCGTAGTTGATGTGAATCTGACCAGCCCGCAACCGTCTGCCAATGGAAATGAGATGGTCTGTATCTTTGCCTGTTACATAAGCTGCTAGACCATATTCTGTATCATTAGCAATGGAGACTGCATCATCATCATCCTCATAGCTAATGATAGATAATACAGGCCCGAAAATTTCTTCGCGTGCGATACGCATATTATTATGCACATTGCCAAAGATAGTTGGTTTCGCAAAATAGCCTTTATCCAGCCCATCTGGACGACCAACACCGCCACATACAAGCGTTGCACCTTCATCAATGCCAACTTCAATTAAGCCTTGAACCTTGTCGAATTGCGTCTGTGATACAAGTGGGCCTAAATCTGTGCCATCTGATTCTGGATTGCCAACAACAAGCGCTTCTGCAGCGGCCTTGGCAATATCAAGTGCTTCGGCATGACGATGCGCAGGCACAAGCATACGTGTTGGCGCGTTACATGACTGGCCACTATTTGACATGATGTTATTGACACCAGCTTCTATTGATGCGGCAAAATTCTCATCATCAATAATGATATTTGGTGATTTGCCACCAAGCTCCTGAGACACGCGCTTAACAGATTGTGCTGCTGCTGTAGCCACAGCTACGCCGCCACGTGTTGAGCCTGTAAATGACATCATATCAATATCAGGATGCGCTGACATAGCTTCACCAACAACAGGCCCCATACCATTGACGAGATTAAACATACCGGCAGGCACGCCAGCAGCATGCACAGCCTCAGTTATTAGCATGGCAGACAAAGGAGAAATCTCACTTGGCTTTAGAACAATTGTGCAGCCAGCAGCTAATGCGACGCCCATTTTAGAGACGACCTGGTTAACGGGCCAGTTCCAAGGGGTGATGAAGCCGCATACACCAATAGGTTCCTCACGCACGATATAATTGCCATGCATATATTCAAATTGATGTTCTTCTAATACACGCATAGCTGTTTTCAAATGACCGAGGCCAACTGCAGATTGTGCACCAGAGGCTAGCTGAACAGGCGCGCCCATTTCCAAGCGAACTGCCTCGGCGATATCATTATATCGTTTCTTATACTCCTCGCGAATGGCGCCGAGCATGTCTTTACGCTCAGCCACACTCATCTGTGAACTCACCTCAAAGGCACGGCGTGCTGCCGCGACGGCACGGTCAACATCTTCAGCATTACCCAGTGCAACAGTGCCCATTGACTCTTCGGTGGCTGGGTTAATGATGTCCAGGAACTCTGGAGCAGCTGGGTCTACAAATTGACCATCAATATAGAATTTATGCAGGTTCTTTTGCATGGTTTTCTCTTTACGGTGATTGAAAAATTACGACTTAATTATTCAAGATCCAAGCCATATAGCGGATCACTATCTCGCACTGAGATTAGACCCAATATGACTGATTAGCAACAAAGCAATTTGTTCTATCATTCCACTTTCTTGGCATCTTTGACAATATCCATATGGGCAAGCCCGCTCTCACCTGGCGTAATAGCCGCAAAAGCACCACCATGATATAGATGACGTGGATTATTCAGGTCCTGAATTGACTCTTTTCGCAATATTTCAGCTGCAAATTGCTCAGCATTATCTTTAGGTCTATAGCCAAGGAAATTTGCACCGCTATTATCTACAGGTGCTCGGTCATTATTTGAAATACCATATACAATGGAGTAGCCAGTTGTTGGTGTATCTACTGCGCGTGTCACAAGCTGAATAAGATCATCGTAAGATAGCCAGCTACCAAGCGCGCGTGCATCAGTTACCTTTGCGCATGAGAAAATGCGCATGCAAACAGATTCCAGCTGGAACTTATCCCAATATAATGATGCCAAATCCTCCGCAAAACATTTTGCTAAGCCATAAAATGTATCCGGCTTGTGCGGCAAATCAGTTGTCATTGTCTCATTACGCGGATACATGCCAACTGCATGGATAGAGCTGGCATAAACCACACGTCGCAGCCCGTTGCGCCGGGCAGCTTCCCACACCGTGTAGGCGCCATAGACATTTGACTGGAATATCTCTTCAAATGGCGCTTCATCGCCAATAGCCCCAAAATGCACAACCATGTCGGCATCTTTTAATAAATCTGTGATCTCCTCCAAATTTGCAAGGTCAGCTTTTTGATATGCCTCACCAGGATATAGCTTGCCAATCGTGTCAAGAATATCAGAGGAAACAAGCAGATCCGCCATCTTTGTAAGAGGCTCTCTCAAATAGGAACCAAGGCGCCCGCCTGCCCCTGTTAAAACTATTTTCCGCATTTAAAACCTCCTGAACATCCAAATGTCTGAAGAACCTGTCATCATCTTGAAAGGCTACCATTTTGCTGAATTAAAATCTCACATTTTCATCAACAGAAATAAAAAATAGGCGACAATTTCTTTTAACATAGACAAGAGTAACGAACGGCCTAAGATATGGCTAACATACCGGAGGGCTGGCGATTATTGTGACAGTCGGAAACATATCTGAACCAATGATTAAAATTGGTGAAAAATCGATACATAGGAGCGCGATTATGTTCAACGCAATGGTAGTAAATAAAGATGATGAAGGCAATATTTCTGCCGGTGTGGAACAGATAAGTGAGGCGCAATTGCCAGAAGGCAATGTAACTGTTGCTGTTGAATATTCGACAGTGAATTATAAGGATGGACTTTGTCTAGGGCCAGGTGCTGGACTTGTAAAAACCTATCCGCATGTTCCCGGCATTGATTTCGCCGGCACTGTGGAAAGCTCTGATGACCCGCGCTATTCCGTTGGTGATAAGGTGGTGCTTACAGGATGGCGCGTTGGGGAAATTCACTGGGGCGGCTATGCGCAAAAGGCACGTGTCAATGCTGATTGGCTAGTTGCATTGCCTGATGGACTCTCCACTAAAGACGCCATGGCCATTGGTACAGCCGGCTTATCGTCAATGCTTGGCGTTTTGGCACTTGAAGATGCAGGACTAACACCAGAAACGGACAAGCCAGTGCTTGTAACAGGTGCATCCGGAGGTGTTGGCTCGGTAGCTGTAGCGCTACTCTCAAAGCTTGGTTATCAAGTTGCTGCGGTTACAGGACGTCCTGAGACGGCAGATTATCTAACATCTCTTGGCGCAACACAGATTGTGCCTCGTGCTGATATCGCTGAGGCGATTAAAAAGCCTTTGGAATCTGAATCCTGGGCAGGCTGTATTGATGCTGTAGGCGGTGAAATGCTTGCACGTGTAATTGGGCAGATTGCCTATAATGGCGCTATTGCGGCCATTGGCAATTCTGGCGGTGCGGCTGTACCGGCAAATGTTATGCCTTTCTTATTACGCGGCGTAAAATTAATAGGCATTGATTCCGCACGCCAGTCTTATGAGGGCCGCCTGCGTGCTTGGTCACGCCTTGCTACAGATTTAGACAAATCAAAACTTGAAGACATTATAGACATCGCCAAACTGTCAGACCTGCCTGCCCTTGGTAAAGCTGTACTCAAAGGAGAATTAAAGGGCCGCGTGGTTATTGACGTGAATAGTCTCTAAGGGCTTTTCAGCGCTCACCTATTCAGAATAGAGGATGGCGCCACAAATTTAAGGTGGCGCCTCTTCTGCAAGGTTAGGCCAGACATAAAGTTTGGAATCAAAATCGCAAACGTCCATGCATAACATGTGCTCCATCTTAATAAAGAAAAAATCAGGCTAGCCAGCCAAGCGCCTGTATTTGCACCCTTGATTTAGACTCTGTCAAATGCACGCTATCGCATAGCAATTTATGGAATAGCTGAGATATAAGGGCCTATTTTTGCTCGTCTCGCATAGCAGCTGCCAATTGTGCCCTATCGCGTGGCACTTCATTATCGAATTTTGAGGATAGCTGCATGTCAGCAACAAAATTCTGATGTTCAGCAATAGCTATCGCAAGAAAATTTGATAAACCCATTTCCTCTAATGTCTTTGCCACTTCTCGCATTTCAGCAGACCGGCGGCGCCCATGCACTGCAGCGCGCTCCATTACATAATCAGCAAGGGCTGGCATATCATCAATACGCAATGTTTTGCCTGCAGATAAAAGGATTTCTTCATCCAACCCCAGCTTCTCTGCAGCCGTAACACATTCGCAAACTAAGGATTCAACACCCTTAATCAGAATAGATCTCAGCATTTTTACTGTAGAAGCCTGTCCGATTTCTTCTCCACGCCATTCATAGGAAAACTCAAGCTTTTCTATGATGCTTCGCACCTCATCCCCGCGCGGCCCTGCGACAAACATAGGTGTTTGATGCCCTCTTGGATATATTGGGGCCATAATCGCTAGATCAATGTAGGATTTACCAGCAACCGCAAAC
>WTHY01000163.1 GCA_011522945.1 Alphaproteobacteria bacterium | reverse complement strand
CGGAGATGTGTATAAGAGACAGATAATACAGCTTTCAGGGAACGAATTCTTTACCAATGCTGAGAGACAAGCAACGCGTTCTGAGACTACAGAAGAATGCGGCGATACACGGTCATATGGCAAACAATCCCAAGCCGGAAGGGATATAACTGGTATCTCTGGCAATAAAAACGCGAGTGATGATGCCATTTGCGCCATACGACTATCGTCACGCGCCACAAAGACAGCTCTTTTGTGGCTGCCTAACAAATGCGCCATTGTGACATTATGTGCACCGTCAACAACGCCATATAGTCGTGATGAGTCCGGAATATCTGGAAAGAAATGCATATCTAGCTAGCGGCCATGTTTGAACTGCGCAATACGGTGCAGCACAGGCGTATCTAACTCAGCTGGCGGCGTGTCATCACCTCTTATCCAGGCGAAGATATTTGGATCACCAGCCTCAAGCAAGGTTTCAAATTGCTCTAGCTCCTCATCACTTAGCTCTGCAAGATGCGCATGGGCGAATGTGCCTAGAAGCAAATCAGTTTCTTTCATGCCGGTATAATGTGCACGATATGTCAGACGCTTAATACGGTCGTCCCGACTTTCCGCAATAGGACGTTCCTGTTCGTAGAAGGACTCACTCATAATCTGATGCTTTCTTGTTTAACTTCATATTTGCACGGGACAGCATGTAAGGATTTCTATATTTCAAAAATTGGAATTTCACGATAATTGGGGCATAATGATGTTTGATGTAATATGCATGCAAACTAGTACCGCTTAGGCATAAATTCAATGCAGCTTCAACGCCCAACTGAACTATTCCCGCTTTTTGCTTCAACGACCGCACTTCCCGGCGTTGGCCCCCGGCTAGCTGATATTATGAAAAAGCGCATGGGAAGCCAGGTCATAGACCTTTTGAGGCATCTACCTGTTGGCTTGATCGACAGATCATTGCGGCCATCCTTATCAAACATACCAGATGGCGCTATCGCAAGCTTTGAAGTCTTGATTATATCTGCAGACATTCCTCCACATAATAGCAAGCGACCAGCCCGCATCATCGCTGAAAATGCAACAGGACAGCTAGAGCTAGTCTTTTTCAGAAGTCAACCAGACTATCTGAAATCCAGCCTACCTGTAGGCGAAATGCGCCTGGTTAGTGGCCGTGTAGAGCTGTTTCAAGGACGGCCCCAAATGGCCCACCCTGATTATATTTTGCCCTTAGATAAGGCAAATGAGATGCCGGATTTTGAAGCTGTATACCCTCTTACAGCTGGCTTAAAACCACGCCCCTTAAGACGCGCTATTCTAGCTGGACTTGACCGCCTACCGCAGATGGAGGATTGGATTTCAGCCGAAACCAGACGAAAATTTGGATGGCCCGATTTTGTCTCTGCAATGCAAGATGCACATTATCCTAAACAGGCGTCAGATTTAGACGCACAATCAAACGGACGCGCACGTCTTGCCTTTGATGAGTTGCTCGCAAATCAGCTAGCACTCACCCTACTGCGTAAAGGACAAGCTGAGACAGCCCCTGGTCAGATTGTCATTGGAAATGAGGCGCTGCAAAACCAACTTCTAGCCTCCCTGCCCTTCAACCTTACAAATGCGCAGGAACGGGTGATTTCTGAAATACGTTCTGATCAAGCATCTACGCATCGTATGTTACGGCTTGTGCAAGGGGATGTTGGCGCAGGTAAAACGCTTGTCGCTTTACTGGCTATGTTGAATGCAATCGAAACAGGCGGACAGACAGCACTGCTAGCACCAACAGAAATTCTAGCACGCCAGCATTTTGCAACAATCTCTAAACTGCTATCTGCTTTAAATATTGAGGTTGAGCTATTACTTGGCGGCGCAAAAACTAAAGCAAAACAGGATTTGCTAGCCAGGCTTGAAGATGGCAGCTGCAAACTCGTTATTGGGACACATGCCTTATTAACAGATGATGTCCATTTTTCTGACTTAAAACTCGCTGTGGTTGATGAACAACATCGTTTTGGTGTGCGCCAACGTATTATGCTTGGCCAGAAATCAAAAGCATGTGATGTGCTTGTCATGACAGCAACACCTATTCCGCGCACGCTTGCTATGACTGCTTATGGCGATCTGGATAATTCTATACTAGATGAAAAGCCAGCTGGCAGACAGCCAATCCATACAGCCATGGTTAATGCTGAACGTATTTCAGATGTAGTTACACGCGTGAAATCAGCTATTGCGCAGGGACAACGTATCTATTGGATTTGCCCTCTGGTTGAGGAGACAGACAAGCTAGATATTTCCGCCGCTGAAGACAGGTATCGCCAACTAGCTGCGTTACTGCCAGAGGCTAATGCTCAGCTTGCCCACGGAAAAATGAAATCTGATGAACGTCAGCTTGCTATGCAGGCCTTCAAGGACGGCACGTCCCAACTACTCGTGGCAACAACTGTTGTTGAAGTTGGCGTTGATGTGCCCGAGGCCGGCATCATGATTATTGAGCATGCAGAGAGATTTGGTCTCTCACAACTGCATCAGCTTCGCGGGCGTGTTGGACGCGGCAGTGACAAGGCAGCTTGCATTCTACTTTACCAAGGCCCCTTATCTGAGACAGCCGCAGCTAGGCTTGGGATTATGCGTGAGACAAATGACGGCTTCCGCATCGCAGAAGAAGATCTGCGTCTTCGTGGCCCTGGTGAGGTGCTTGGCCAGCGCCAGTCAGGCATGCCAGAATTTACACTTGCAGATTTGTCAGTGCATAGCGATTTACTCGCGTTTGCACGCAGAATGGCAAATGAGATCATCGAACAAGATCCGAAATTAAGCCATCCTGAAAATCAGCCTTTGCGCACATTACTTTGCCTGTTTGAAAAAGATAATGCTGTTCGGTATTTAGCCTCTGGCTAACAAGACTGAGCTATGATTTTGCCGAAGATTTGGCAGAGGATTTGGCAGCTTTTTTCGTTGCTTTCGCTTTATGTGGTGGCGTGACGATGCCACCTGAAACAACCAGTTTCAAAGCTTCCTCTACACTCATATCCAGATAGGTTAAGTCTTCAGCAGGACAAAATAACAAAAACCCAGATGTGGGGTTTGGTGTTGTTGGCACAAAAATATTAACCATAGAGTCAGATGTTTTTGCCTGAACCTCGCCACGCGTTGCGCCTGTCACAAAGCCGATGACCCATAATCCTTTACGGGGATACTCAACCAACACAACATCCCTGAAAGCATCAGACTGGCTTGCCATGACAGTTTCAAGAATTTGCTTTGTTGCCGCATAGATAGAGCGCACAATTGGCATCCGGTTTAAGATACCCTCACCGAGCCTAATCAGAAACCGTCCGAAAAAGCCGGCTGCAAATGCGCCAAAAATTGTGATTATGACAAAACCTATAATGAGGCCAAATCCAGGCCAAACCCCAAAGCCTGGTATCCAGACGGTCAGCGCATTTCGCACTGCATCTGGAAGCAACGCGACAACATTAGAGTCCAGAACATCTATGATAACCCATGTGATATATAAGGTGAAAAATACAGGTGCTGAAACCACCAGCCCAGTGAGAAACCAACTCCGCAATCGTCCAAAAAATGTCTTTTTTGGGGGTGCAAGCTGTGTATCTGTCATTTAACGTCTCCAGAGATGCTATAGTCAGAGCCCCTACATTAAGAGTTCCTATAGGTAGCACCCAAATTAATTAACGCCCTAATTTTTAAGGCCATGTCATCCGTAGCCATGCTTGGCAACCTATTTGGCCAACAGCACTCATATCTTATACGTGTAGTATAGGCTAGTTAAAAACCTTAAACAAAGCTTTTCAAATCCAAACGACAAACAGTATCTTTTTTCAGCATCACTGTTAAACTAGAAAACCGTAATTATTCATAGCGACTCACAGCCCATGACATCCGCAAAACCCAAGAAACTATTAGCTGATGAAATTCTCCGTTTGCATAAGATCATGCATGACCTACGCGACCCAAAAACTGGCTGTCCATGGGACGTTGAGCAAGATTTTGAGAGCATTGCGCCCTATACAATCGAAGAGGCCTATGAAGTGGCCGACGCAATTGCCGGCGGAAATAGGCAAAAACTCGCTGAAGAATTAGGCGATCTCTTATTACAGGTTGTCTTTCATAGTCAGATGGCAGCAGAGGAAGGCAGTTTCACCATGGCAGATGTAGCTGCTGGTATTTCCGATAAAATGATACGGCGCCATCCACATGTATTCGCTGATGATGTTCGCCCAGATGCAGCTGGTCAAACAAAGCGCTGGGAAGATATCAAAGCTGCAGAACGTGCCGCTGAGGCAGAGGCGAAAACAGGGTCCGAAACCGGAACAGCAGATCTGTCTGTCCTAGACGGCATTTCAATTAATCTGCCAGCTATGGTAAGGGCAGAAAAATTACAGAAACGAGCAGCACGCGTTGGGTTTGACTGGCCTGATATGCAAGCCGTTTTTGCCAAGATGGACGAGGAAATTGCCGAACTGCAAGATGCAATGGCAGATGCAAGAAAAACGCAGTCTGATATTGCCGATGAGGTTGGCGATATTTTATTTGTAGCTGCAAATATTGCCCGAAAAGCTGGCGTAAATCCAGAAACTGCCTTGCTGGCCTGCAACCGAAAATTTGAAACAAGGTTTCGGTATGTTGAAGCTGCGCTTCAATCCCAAAATCGACGTTTGGAGGAGGCAACGCTAGAGGAGATGGAGTCTCTCTGGCAAGAGGCGAAACATAAGCGCTAATATAAAACTTATATCTTTTGCTTAAGGAGTCATTCTCGCTGCCCGTGGACAAGATTATTGCTTAGTTTGAGCTATGTCGCATTATGCCAAATAGCTTCCTGAAGCTGCTGCCAAAGATTTTTATTTGGCGCTGCGAGTAATGGCTCCACTTGGTCTACCTGAAATTTATGTCCAGATGGTGTAGAGCCCACATATAGGCCAGCCTCCTGTGCAAAAAGTGCCACTGGCGCATGATCCCAAGGTGTAATTCTGGTGTGAAATAAAAAATCATGCATGCCTGTGATTAACAGAATTGTCTCAACACCAGCACACCCAATAAATTGCCGGCCAGTAAATGCTTTCAGATTTTGCCGAACCGCCTCACGCTTATCCCCATCAAGACCGCGAATAGTGGCAGTGCCAATTAGCTCTGGATGCTTTCTGTCACAGTTATGCAAGGCTAATATTTGCCATATTTCAGATTTATGCTGCCAGCATCCTTTACCGGTTGCTGCAAAATAACATGTATCGTCAAGTGGCGTATAAATCCAAGACGCAACCGGCATGTTATTCTGTACAAGCGATATCATCGCGCAAAAAGCAGAGTTTTTCTGAACAAAATTCCGTGTGCCATCAACAGGATCAACACACCAAACCATCCCTTTTGCGACATCATCCCGTAATTCGGGGTGTAATGAAACAGCCTCCTCGCCTAAAACCCAGCTATCTGCAACCAATTTTGGTAAGGCATCACTTAGGAAATACTCCATTTCCCGATCGGCAATTGTGACGAAATCAGTATCAGAGGTTTTCGTTTCAATCTGATTATCTGTGAGTGTCTGATATCTTGGCAGAATGAACTTATTGCTACCCTTACGCAATAATGCTGCCACAGTATCGCGCAATTCATCCGTAATATGCATAAACTACCCTTGCTGGACTGCCTAAACTCTATTCCGCTGTAATATCCTGCATATCAAGTGGTTCGGCTGGCATGATTGTTGAGACTGCATGCTTATATATAAGCTGAATATGCCCATCCCGCTTTAGCAAGAGTGAATAATTATCAAACCAACTAATAATACCCTGCAGCTTAACACCATTGACCAGAAACACCGTCACCGTCATGTGATCTTTGCGGAGTTTGTTCAGGAATAAATCTTGCAGATTATGTTGCTTTTCCATGGCTGATATCTCCTGTCTTCTTGGCTATTTGGGCACAATACCCAGTCTTTATTCCATATTAAGATAGGCAGCCCGCAGCGCCATTGTAATATCACCAGGTTGCCCATTGCCTATCTTATGACCATCTAATTCAATTATAGGCATAGCTGCTGATGTAGCGGAACTAACAAACAACTCTTTTGCTGACAGGGCTTCGTCCACAGTAAAGGCACGTTCCTCAATCTTGATTTGTCTATCGGCACCAATCCGGGCAAGTGCAAGCCTTGTTATACCATTTAAAATATCTGCATTTGCTGGCCGTGTAATGACAGTATTTTTGTCACTTACCATCCACAAATTAGATGATGACCCTTCTGTGATTGTTCCATCTGGCATAACCATAATGGCTTCAAAGGCGCCCTGTTCTGATGCTGCCTGTTTTGCAAGACAATTTGGTAATAATTGTATGGTTTTAATATCACGTCGGCTCCACCGCTGATCAGGCACCGTTATCGCTGATTTTCCGTTAGTTTCGGTAGCAACCTGCAAATGTTTGGTGGTCAAGACAAGGCTAGCATTAACATCTTTTGGAAACTTATGATCACGACGCGCAACACCACGTGTTATCTGAAGATATACGATACCATTTCGTAGCCCATTTAACCGAATGAGGCGCTTTATGATCATTTTTAGGACAGCATCTGAAACAGGGGGGGCGATCTCTATTTCTGACAGAGAGCGACCCAAACGTTGCATGTGCCCCTCAAAATCATACAGCTTGCCACCGCGCACAAGCACAACTTCATAAACACCATCGCCAAATTGATACCCGCGATCTTCAATATGCACCGCAGCATCTGATAAAGGGCGGTATGCCCCATTTACATAAGCGAATCTGGACATCATCTTCCTATTGGAAATAGCCAAGTTTAACAGTTAGAATATTCTCTGCCTGTTTGGATTTACCATGCCGTGCAAACAAGATTACCTTATCGCCAGCGCGAATAATTGTATCGCCGCGCGCTGCGATAACACTCCCGCCGCGCAAAACTGCCCCCACTGAGACCCCTTTCGGAATTTTGGAGTCACGCAAGGATTGTCCTACCAAGGGTGATGTTGGAAGTGCTTCTGCCTCTAGCACCTCGCCCAAATCCTCGACAACAGAATGTACATCATGGATACGTCCACGCCGTACATGCTCCAAGACTGATGAGACAGTGATTTGTGGCGGGTTAATCACAGCATCAACACCCAACGTGCTAATAAGTGGCACAAAACCTGGCATATTCACCAAAGCTACCACATGTTTTGCACCAATTCTCTTTGCCAATAACGCAGAAAGGATATTCACTTCATCATCATTTGAGACAGAGACGAATGTCTCAGTTGACGCTACGCCAGCTTCTTTCAAAATTTCTGCCTCGAGGGCATCACCGCAAACAATAGAGGTATGTGTGAGTTCTTGCGCTAGGCTTCTCGCCTGTTCCTTATCGAGTTCGATGAGACGAGAGCGCGTGACCTCGCTATTTAGCTCTAGACCCTTTGCAAGCTGCAATCCGATATTGCCACCGCCTGCGATAACAACAGAAGACGATTCCGCCTCATGGTGACCAAAGGCCGCCATAGCACGTGATACATGATCAGCTTGGCTCACAAAGTAGACGCGGTCGCCAGCTTGGAGCTCATCACTGCCATCACGAGGCACAATGACCTTATTACCTCGAATAATGGCTAAAATAGTCATGACCAAATCTGGGAAAAGATGTGTCAGATGCCGCAGAGGTGTCGCCAGAATTGGACAATTTTCCTCACATAAAACGCCAACCAACTTAACACTGCCATCACCCATATCTTTCACATCAAAAGCGCCTGGAAGCTGCAATTGACGACCTGCAGCATTAGCAACTTCGGTTTCAGGTGAAATAATGTGATCAATATGGAAGTGGTCTGGCGCATGCAGTCCAGACTCACGGTTCACAAGATATGCGGCTGATCTGATACGGGCTATGCGCATAGGCGTGTTAAAAATATGATAGGCAAGCTGGCAGGCCACCATATTCACTTCATCGCTTTCTGTTACGGCAATCAGTAATTCTGCATCAGACAATCCGGCTTGTGACAACACATCTGGATGAGAAGCAACACCGACCACAGCAGCCACATCAGCACGCTCAGTCACGCGCT
>WTHY01000105.1 GCA_011522945.1 Alphaproteobacteria bacterium | reverse complement strand
TACAACAACTGATCAGGCCATGCTGGCCTGCACTGAATTGATGGGGGAAGAACCATGGCCGATACAAAGCCGCGTCCAGACAACGTTCCAGCAGAAAATGAATACCACAGCACACATTGGCTGCTGATCGTCACATATCTGGCTGCGATTGCCGCGACCGCTGTTCTGATTGTGAATGCCGGCTAACTATATCGTCGTCGGACATTAGGGCGCATTGACGGTTTCATCCGCCCCTTGCTAGGCGAAACTAATGGACGCGCTCTATCAGGAAAAAATTCTGGCGTTTGCCAAAGCCACGCGCGGGCAAACGCCACTGCCCGCCCCGACCCACGCCGCCTTGGTGTTAAATCCCACCTGCGGCGATCAGGTCGATCTTAAGCTACAGATTGAACACGACGTCATTCTCGACGCGAGCGCGGAGATCCGTGGCTGTGCATTATGCGAAGCTGGCGCAGGCCTGTTTCTGTCCATTTCGAAAACCCTGCAGGTGTCACAGTTAGAATCCACCCGCAATGCTCTGGCGCTATGGCTTGCTGGTGACGACACGGCAGACGTTTCGGAAGACATGCGGGTATTTGAACCGGTGCGGGCGATCAAAAACAGGCACAAATGCATCACGCTGGCTTTCGAAGCCAGCGCGAAAGCGGTCAGCAGCGACTAGGCAGCGACCGAGGACGGGCATGGATCATATATGCCCATATCCAAAAAGTTATTCAGCGAAAATATTACTCAGGCCGCACGGAAACCTTGCCGAAAACCCACATGGCGACGATAAGCGCCAACGGAAACCCGACGACCAGCATTACACCAATATTTGCATCCATGATGATCTCCCCTGCAAAAGATGATGGTGGAGTTATAGAGGCCCCTTGCCACAACGCAAGTTGAAAGCGAGGACCGGCCTGCGGAATGATGCCGCAACTCAACCTGTCTCGCAGGTCTCTCCATCACAGCAGGGCATCACATTCATGTGGCAGTGCGCACACTGACCGTGACCATGAACCCAGAGAAGAGTTTCGGGGGCCCCATAGGCTGGGCAACGCGGCATGACATGCGATGCGTGCTTTGGCTGATCGCTTTCGACGGCCTCTTCTTGCTTTGGCATTACGTCCCGCCCAGACATCAGCGCGGACCAAGCCGGGCCTTCAGTCGCCTGCGCGCCTCTGGGGTGCCGTCATGAAAGGTGCCAAACCAGATGTCGAGAGGCATGTCGACACTGCCATAATTGCATTCAAAATACCGGTGATGGAGCTGGTGATGGAAATGCCCCAACGCGATCCGACGGCTCTTGCCAATAAGTAGCTGGTCGAACCCGGTATGTCCAAAAATGGCTGACAGCGCCAGCATATTTGCATGAAACAGAATCAGCACCGGATGCGACGGCACAACCAAATGGATCAGCATCGAGCTAAAATAAACCAGATGCTCTACTGGATGCATGGAAATGCCAGACCAGGGCCCAACATTGACATTCCGGTGATGGAGAGAATGCACCCATTTATACAGGAGCCCGACATGCAGAAGCCTGTGGCCCCAATAGAAATGGAACGCCACCCATATGCCTGTGCAGAACATAATCGCGACGAAAAGAAACGGGCTACCTGAAAATGTAATGGATGGAATAGCATTGCTGGCATTCAGCCAGAACAGAAGCACCACATACGCCGTCATCACCGTGACACCGCTGGCAAGCGACCAGAACATGTTGTCCAGCACCTGACGGCCAAAAGTAAAGCGGCCGCCGCCGCGATGCAGAAACTGCGGAACATATTTCAGTTCATCTCCCTGGCGCCGCATACTGTAGAAAAAGAGGTGAAATCCCCCGGCAAACAGCACCACAAGCCCAAGATTGAGGCCGTAGACAGGCAATATCCAGCCAAGGCTGAGAACAGACATGTCCCCAAGCGTGTTTTTCAGAAGCATCCACCCGCCAACGGCCAGGGCCGCGAAGATGGTCGCCTCGGAAATGGTCAACCAATAATCCCGATAATATTCGACCATCCGTTTTAGGTTCCACGGAAACTCAAACAGTGGATTGTTCCCAATCGGCAGATCAGGTGCGTAATGCCACTCAGAGCGACCGGACGGCTTTGGTGAAGCAGAGTTGGACGTTGTCAATTCAGCCATGCTGGGTGTCCCGTTTAAAGACAATCACGTTATGTACAGACCAGCAGCCTGCATCATGGACAAAACGCTGTCTGATTCGGATTAACGCTGCAACGCCAATTGGTCCTGCGGTATAGCATTGCGGCATATTGTGCCATGGGAAGACAGGATGAAATTGGAGAACATTTTGGGCACAAAAAAACCCCCGAAACCGAATGGTTCCAGAGGTTGTGACTGGCATCCCGTACGGGATTCGAACCCGTGTTGCCGCCGTGAAAGGGCGGTGTCCTAGGCCTCTAGACGAACGGGACTAAAGGTTGGGAGAAGGTTTACCTATATTGCAGGAATAGATCAAGATGAAAATGACCCAAAAATCACGGTTAGATGTCTATTTTTTTAGGATGTAGACGATGTAGCAATATCTTCTATGTGAAACTGTATATTTTCACCACCACGCCAGCTATCTTTTCGCAATTTACCAAGTACCATAACTGAACTACCATCATTAGCCTTTTGCAATGCATCCTGGAGCGGCGTGCCAGTAACACCAAATGCCACTGCCCGCAAAGGTTTGGCAGTACCATCATCAATGATACAAGAAAAATGTTGTTTTTCAGTGCCCATCCATCTGGCATTCTTAATTTGACAATAGGTCAGCACAAAACGTGGCTCTGCTGCTGCCGCACCAAATGGGCTAATTTTATCGAGCCAATCCAGAAGCGACATAGTACATCCAGCTAACGAGAGGCTACCAGCAGCATAATAATGTTTTTGAATATTGTCTGTGAGGTTCTTCGATACAATATCCTGCAAATACTCGGTAAAGGACGGGACTTGTTCTGCGGTTAAGCTTAATCCGGCGGCCAAATCATGTCCGCCCCCAGCTGTGACCAGGCCACGTTGCGCTGCTCCAACAATAATATCACCAAGCCTGATACCGGCTACACCACGTGCTGACCCCTTACCTAACTTTGTTGTAGGGTCAATTGCGATGACGAAGGATGGTCTGTTGAATTTATCTTTTAGCCGTCCAGCAACAATACCGATCACGCCCTCATGCCACCCCTCGCCCGATATCACCAAGGCAGGCAAATCAGGCGCTGAAGCCAGTTGTAATTCCGCTTGTAATTCAGCAGATGCCAAGATGCTCGCTTCGATGTCACGGCGCTTTGCATTCAGTAAATGCAACTCTTCTGCAATAAAAGCAGCTTCTCCCGCATCTGGGAAGGAGAGAAGTTTCACACCTAAATCTGAATGTCCGAGCCGGCCACCTGCATTAATTCTTGGCCCTAATTGAAACCCAAGCGCATAAGGGGACGGCGCCTCATTCATGCCGGCAATATCTGCCAGAGCATTCAAGCCAGCTTTACGCCGTCCTGCCATAATCTTCAGACCTTGCTTAACAAATGCTCTATTCAGCGCTTTTAAAGGTACAACATCACAGATAGTGGCTAGTGCCACCAAATCTAGCTCTTCACGCAAATCTGGCAACACGCCTGATGGCGGAGTAAAATTACGTTCCCGCAAGGCGCGCAAAACAGCAACCATGACGAGGAAGCAAACACCAGCTGCACATAAATATCCAAGACCGCTTTCATCATCCAAGCGATTTGGATTAACGACACAGAGCGCTTCTGGAAGCACTGGGCCAGACAGGTGATGATCAATCACAATCACCTCCATGCCGGCAGCATGCGCCGCTTGCAATGGCTCATGGGCGGTGATACCACAATCAACTGTCAAAATAAGACTACAGCCCTTGGCAGACAGAGCCTCTAGCGCTGTGATATTCGGGCCATAGCCTTCTGAAAATCTATCTGGAATATGTATTTCTGTTTCACACCCAAGCAGCGTTAAAATGCGGCTACAAATGGCTGCCGCACACGCGCCATCTACGTCATAATCACCGAAAATGCCAATACGCTCTTGATGAACCACAGCATCTGCAAGTCTATTTGCTGCGATATCTACGGCTTGCATACAAAACGGGTCAGGCAACAAATCACGTAAAGTGGGTGAAATAAATTGCGGCAATGTCTCAGCTGAAATTCCTTTGCCCGCTAAATAATAAGCAATAGCAGGTGGCACATCAGCCAACTCAGTCAACCGTTCAGCATAACGCTGTGTTTCTGAGGGGGTATAATCAGACGGTGTTTTTAGCCATTTAGCGCCGGTAAGGGAATTTGAGATGCCTAAAAACAGGTTATCATCTAGAATCTCCTCCATTATTTAGCTGGCTTCCGCATCAAGAATGGCAAGGGCTAAAGGCGCTCCAAATAAAATATCCATCTCCTGCATCTTGGCGACTGCATTAAGAACAGCGCTCTGGGTCGTATGATGTGTAGTCAGAACAAGTGATACTGGTGCGTCAGCTGACTGCCCCTTCTGGAGCATAGAGGCAACCGAAATATCTTCATCACGCAAAACAGATGTAATATCAGACAGTACACCTGGCCTGTCTTCTACCTTCAAACGGATATAATATCGCAGATAACCACCATCTGTATTTGTAGTACTAGCACTGGATAGCCTATCTGTTGGCTTGCCAAATGGAAGCCCACCACGTGAAGTTGCAATATCTATTATATCGGCCAGCACAGCTGATGCTGTTGGCCCTGCCCCAGCACCCGGGCCGACACAAATCACGCTTTGTACCGGATCAGCGTCAAACTCAACTGCATTCAAGGCACCTGAAATTTTAGCTAATTGAGAATGAGACGGTAACAAGCACGGCTTTACAGACGGTTTTTGCCCTTTTGCCGCTATGCCTAACAGTTTGATTGTATAGCCAAGTTCCGCTGCATAGGCGATGTCGATATCCGTAATCGGTCTAATGCCATGAATATCTACATCAGATAAATTCACCTGATGGCCAAATGCCAAAGCTGATAAAATCGCCAGCTTATGTGCAGCATCTATGCCATCAACATCAAATGTTGGGTCTGCCTCTGCATAGCCTTTATCCTGCGCTTCTTTTAAAACTGACTCAAAATCCCGACCTGTCTCAGACATTTCACTCAAGATATAATTGCAGGTGCCGTTTAAGATGCCAGACACACGCACTATGTCATTTGCTGAAAGGCCCTCACGCAAGGTCTTTAAAGCTGGAATACCGCCTGCGACTGCAGCCTCGAACATAAGAGCAGCGCCGGACTCTTCAGCAATCTGCGCTAAGGCTTGCCCATGATGAGCAATCATTGCCTTATTAGCTGTAACAACTGATTTACCAGCCTTCAATGCATTTGTGACGAGCTGCAATGCTGGACCTTCAGACCCGCCCATCAATTCAACAACTAAATCCACATCATCTCGCTCGGCAAGTTCAACCGGATTTTCAACAAACGCAATAGTATCCAGAGGAAACCCTCTGTCTTTCCCACGACTACGCGCAGATACGGCTGTGATACAAAGCTCCTGACCTGCCTTATCGGCAAAACTAGCAGAACGGTTTAATAGTAATTTTGCGACTTCAGCGCCAACAACGCCTAGACCAGCAATGCCAATATTAAGCATTTGCATCATCCTAACTTTTTAAAAAATCTGATTACGTAAGATGTAGCGATTACCTACAATAATAGCAAGATAGAGAAGATGTCTTAGGCAAATATCCGGGCACTCACTTTGTCAGATATTTGCGCATATAAATACGCTCAAAACCATCTTCAGTTACCTGGCAAAACTGTTCAAACCCAAACCTTTCATACCAGGCAATTGTTTCTGTCATATGGATATTGGAATATAGCTTATATGACTTATGCCCGGCTTGTTTTATGTTGGTTTCTAATGCGCGCATCAGACTCTTGCCAATACCGCGGCCTTGATAGGTCGGCAGAACAGCAATCGTATCTAATAATGGTTCAATATCCAATGGGTCTTTATTTAGTGGTTTATTATCGGCAAATTGCAAAATCGCATATCCGATAGCCTTGCCATCCAGTTCGGCAATAAAGCAGCTATCATATTTCAAATGAAAATCAAAATTTGCTAGCATTGGCGCAGGTTGCTTGCCCATAAGAGCTACATATTGGTCAAAAGCTTGTTGAGCGATAAAACGCATAGCTTCTGCATCCTTGGCTAGTGCCGGTCTAATCATGGCCACTCTTTTTATCAACTAGCTAAGGCGTATTTACCGGTTTGCACTGAATTCAGGCAGCGTTGTTTTTAGCCATTCTATATCAGCAGTACTTGGAAACACCGGGTAATGGACAGCCTTAATCACGGCATTTTTGATGATCATTGTAATACGCTTTAAATACCGGACATCATTCAAGGTAAAATCAGGCAAATTCAATGCCTCAGCAAAGGCAAAATCTGCATCACTTAAGATTGGAAAATCAACGCCGAGCCTATTTGTCATTTCTGATTGATAGTCTGTTGTCTGACAACTCATACCAATCAACTCAGCCCCATAGCTTGAAATGTCACCATGTGCATCTCGCAATGCACAAGTTTGCGGCGTACACCCACGTGCGCCAGGCATATCATCCCAACCGGGCGGCAAATCCGTACCAGGAACGCCTGTCATTGGATAAATAAATAGAACAATCAGATCAGCATGTGTCGCAAGGGAAAGGCTCCCACCTTTCGTAGAGGGCAAGGGCATGTCAGGAATAGCCATGCCTAACAGATGGTTCGCTGCACCATCATCAATTGGCATCGGAAGATCTTCAGATGCAGATAGAAAATCATTAGACATAGTTATGTTTCCTTTGAGGTCTTTACTTACCTATTACAATATAGTCGCACAGATAGGCATGGCAGCCAGTTTACATATCTTTATCAAATTTTCAGAGAGCAAAAAATGCAGCTAGACAATTATGACGCAAAGTCAGGACGATTTGTGCCTGTATGGACATTAGAAATTCAAACACCTTTAGAAGATGTGAATAAAATTTTAGATGCTGTTATGGAGGTCTATCCTCTTAGCTATGGCCGCTACAAACGCAATGCCAGCATCTCAGCAGAAGGGATGGAAACTGCTATTCCAGATGCAGATAGCACTACAGAGCTGCATGCAAAAACCTATCAAACAGGTGCTGTTGAAACTTACCCGATGGTAGAGTTGAAACTGTCCATCGAGCGAAAACAGGACATATTAGAAGCTGTCATGGATGCCATTCATGATGTGCACCATTATGAAGAGCCTGTCATTTTTCTACGCGAGGATTGGGCAAGCCGGGCTGCCTACAACCCAAATCGAGATAATCCAAACCGTTGGTGGAATAATGGCCGTGGCTTACCAAATAAAATTACAAGTTTTTAATACGCTCTAAAGACATGCCGGCGGGTATCTCTCTGTTAGCACGCACATGTATCGTAACAACCTCGGAAGTGTATAATAGCCGCGATGCCTAACCTAACTTGGCCTGACGCGACCGCATAGCGTGAGATAGCAATATTATGACAGACCCGGCAAAACCGCCAATGAGCAAAGACAGGGCGAGCAGTAAACGATTGTTGTTTTTGTAGGTGAATTGGGTATTTGCAACGCCCATAGACATCGCAGAAAAGCTCTCAGGGTCAATAATTGGCGTCAGTTGAAAGAGAATACGTGCCTGTTCAACTGTAATATCTTGTTCTATTTTTTGTCTTTCACGCTCTAACGCTAGAAGATTATCAATAAAAGGTGCTTTTGATGCGCGCGACTCAATGAGGGCAATCTCTTTTTCAATCGATTTATAACCTCTTAAATAGAAGGGCGAATCTGCACTGAAATTTGTGGCAACACCAGCTTGAGCCTCATAGACTTGCGATTGAATGGTAGTATTTTGAATGCCAATCTCACGCGCAATTGCCGCCTGCTCCCTTAAAAAAGACAAACGTTTGGCTGTTTCACGGTCATAGTTGGAAAATGCGCCATCAATTTCTAAATTCAACTCTGCTAATTCAAAGGCTTTCTTTTGCTTTATATTTTCAAGAGCAATTTCAAAACGCGTTAAAAGTGCGTTTCTAACTGCCTCATTGACATCTTGATGCACAACTTCAAGCACCTGCAACCATTTTTGTTCATTATTAAAT
>WTHY01000038.1 GCA_011522945.1 Alphaproteobacteria bacterium | reverse complement strand
GTCCGGGTCTAATAGCCTACTCTCTCAATGGGGAGATTTTCTTGTCATTATAGGGGCCTTATTTTGGGGTGGTCATATCTATCTTATCGGCATTGTTACACAGAAAATTGAAGCACCATTTCAATTATCTGTTTTGCAATGTGTCGTCTGTGCAATACTTGCAGGCATTCCGATGGCTGTGTTTGAACAGCCTGTAGCAGCAGATTTTTTACCGGTTATAAACCAGCTATTATATGCAGGCGTGTTGTCCGTAGGCGTTGCATATACATTGCAGCTTGTTGCACAGCGATATTCAAATGCTACAACATCCGCATTTATCCTATCCTTAGAATCAGTCTTTGCCGGTTTTGCTGGGTGGATTTTCTTGTCAGAAATATTAAATCTATCTGCCTTAACTGGATGTATAATGATATTCATGGCTGTCTGTATAGCTGATGTTATGCCAGATAGTTGGTTTAGAAAACTTCGCCAGCTTAACAAATAGAATGTGGCGAAACCGCACAGTTATAATTCAATATAGGCAGATATCAGTGTAGGCAGATATCAATTCTAGGACCTAAATTTATGTTACAAATTCACCCCCCTAAAATTTCTTCCGCAGATATGCGTCAAGCATTAGGACAATTCGTAACAGGCATCACAGTTGTGACATGCAAAAAACGAGACGGCAGCCTGTATGGCATGACCGTCAATTCGTTTAATTCAGTATCTTTAGATCCGCCGCTGATCCTCTGGTCACTTGATAACAGCTCTACCCATCATGATGATTTCGCAAACGGGTATGTTGTAAATGTGCTTAGTGCACAACAAATCTCCTTATGCAATCAATTTGCTAAATCAGATGAGACAAAACGTTTTGATGGCGTTGAATTTGAAATTGGTACATCTGGTCATCCAGTCATCAAAGATGCATTGGCAAGCTTTGAATGCAGTTCATGGGCTGTATATGCCGGCGGTGATCACCAAATCTATGTTGGAGAAGTCATCGGGCTACATACAGCACCAGCAGATGCACTGACATTTTTCCAAGGCAAAATTGGCAGCTATCCACGATCAGGTGGCTCTTGATGCTGTCAGAGGGAGCTATACAACTTGACCTTGTATTGCTCGGTGGTGGCCATGCTCAGGTTGCCGTTTTAAAATCCTTCGCTATGCGGCCCTTACCTGGCTTGCGAATTACGGTTGTGACGGACGTATTATTAACCCCCTATTCAGGCATGCTACCGGCTTTTGTTGAAGGGCTTTGGCGTCACTCTGACATGCATATTGATTTGGTGAAGCTTGCTGAACGCGCTGGCGCCAGGTTAATTCATGCACGCTGCATAGGCCTCAACCCAGAGAAAAAGCAGCTATTTTTTAAAAATAGACCAGCAATTGGATATGACGTCCTGTCAATCAATAGTGGCGCTGCGCCAGCCCTATCAGAAATTTCAGGTGCAGACGCCCATGGGATACCTGTGAAACCCATTTCAGGCTTTGTCGAAAAATTACATCTAGCTGGAAACCCTAAAGGCGCCGTTGCCCTGGTGGGCGGCGGGGCAGCGTCTGTAGAACTTGGTTTGGCTTTGCGCACTTATTTTCAAAATACGTATAATACGCAGCCTGAAATGCATATCATTAGCAGGTCTGATAGATTATTGCCGCAATTCCCAAAGCGGGCACATACCCTCAGTCAAAACGCACTAAATGCTGCAGATATAACAACATATCTGGGTGTTTCTGCAGAAAAGTTTGATGAAGATACAATATATCTCTCAGATGGAAGACAGATAGCAGCTGATTTAAAGTTCCTTGTCACGCCAGCTAAACCGCCTGATTGGCTAAAACAAACAGGCCTATCTCTTGATAAACATGGGTATATCTCCGTTAACAACAGTTTGCAAACAGATGACTACCCAGATATTTTTGCTTCGGGTGATGTCGCCTCTATCAAAGGGTATGCGCGGGAAAAAGCTGGTGTTTTTGCAGTCCGTTCTGGCCCGTATTTAGTGCATAATTTACGTGCATTTATCACAGGAAAAGCGCTACGCAGACATATACCCCAAAAACGTTACCTTGCCCTTTTGGGCCTAGCAGATGGCACAGCTATAGCTGTGCGCGGTGGATTGGTTTTCAGAAGTCGTTTCTATTTCTGGTTAAAACAATGGATTGATAAGCGTTTCATTGAGAAATTCACGAATTTGCCTGAAATGCCAGTGGCTTATGCGGAGCGCCTCAAGCTTGCAGAAACGCAAACTGATAAAACAGACCCTGCCTTTGATACTATGAGATGTCTTGGCTGCGGCGCAAAAACAGGACCAGATAGTCTACGCCTTGCACTGAGCAAAGCCTGTGAGACAGCAAAAAGCCTTGGTGCAGACAGTGCATTTCTACCTGATATCAAT
>WTHY01000055.1 GCA_011522945.1 Alphaproteobacteria bacterium | reverse complement strand
GCTTAGGATGCTCTTCATTAACTCTCAGCCCTAGAAATGGATAGCTCTGTCATAAGCGTCAAGTACGGATTCATGCATTGCTTCAGAAAGTGTAGGATGCGGGAATATAGTATGCATTAATTCTGCTTCTGTTGTTTCTAAAGTGCGGGCGATTGCATAGCCTTGGATCATTTCCGTCACTTCTGGACCAATCATATGTGCGCCGAGCAAAGCCCCTGTTTTTGCACAGAAAATTGTCTTTATCATGCCCTCATCTTCTCCAAGAGCAATTGCCTTTCCATTCCCTAGAAACGGGAACCTGCCGACTTTGATGTTATGACCTTCAGCTTTTGCTGCTGCCTCGCTCAATCCAACAGAGGCAATTTGCGGCCGACAATAGGTACAGCCTGGCACGGTATTCTTGGCAATTGGGTGCACATCCTTCTGACCCGCAATTTTCTCAATGCAGATTATACCTTCGTGGCTCGCTTTATGCGCAAGCCATGGCGCGCCTGTAACATCTCCAATGGCATATAATCCTGGTTCTGCTGTTGCACCATACCCGTCAGTGACAATATGACCACGATCGAGCTTAACCTTTGTCTTTTCCAGACCAATCCCTTCTGAATTACCAACAATACCAATCGCCATAATAACGCGTTCAGCCTGTATTGACTGGGTTTTGCCACCTGTTTCAATTGTCGCTGTAACACCAGATTTATCTTTTTTCAGGCTTTGCAGCTTGGCACTTGTTAAAAGCTTCATACCGCGCTTTTCAAAAGCTTTGTGTGCCATGGCGGAAATTTCTGCATCTTCTGCATTCAAAATGCGGTCCATAGCCTCAATGACTGTGACCTCAACACCCATATCACGATAGAAGCTGGCAAATTCAATGCCGATCGCACCTGAACCAACAACAATCAAAGATTTCGGCATTGTTTTCGGCACCATAGCCTCACGATAGGTTACAATTTGCTCCCCATCTGCTTCCATACCTGGAATTTGACGCGCCCTGGCACCTGTTGCCAAAATAATATGTTTACCTGTTATAGAGGTAGGCTTTGCGCCGGCAACAGAGAGCTTCCAGCCTGTTTTTGTGCGACTATCAAGAGCTGCGGTCCCATCAATCACATCAACCTTATTCTTCTTCAAAAGGTGTGCCACGCCCCCTGACAAACGAGACGCTACGCCGCGGGACCTCTCTACGACCTTATTCAAATTAACGGACACTTCACCTGAGATTTCAATACCAAATTCAGATAGATGCTCAAGATTATTTCGAAGTTCAGCAGCCCGTAGTAAGGCTTTTGTCGGGATACAACCCCAATTTAAGCAAATGCCACCAAGATGTTCTTTTTCAATGACGCAGGCTGATAGGCCTAATTGTGCAGCACGAATAGCAGCCACGTACCCACCTGGCCCACCACCGACGACAACCACATCATATAACTTGTTATCTGACATTATTATTTTCCTTACATAAGCGCGTTTTAGCGTCTCGGGCAAATATCCTCAACCTGATATTTAACAATAATTACAATGAGCTACAGAAGCATCGTCACAGGATTCTCTACAAACCCCTTAAATGCCTGCAGCCATTGTGCACCTAGCGCGCCATCTACGATTCTGTGGTCTGCTGACAAGGTCACACTCATAATAGTTGCCACAGCTAAGGCGCCATCTTTGACAACAGCTCTTTGTTCGCCTGCCCCAACAGCCAAGATGGCTGATTGTGGTGGATTTATAACAGCTGCGAATTCACGCACACCGAACATACCAAGATTAGAGATTGTAAAGCCCCCACCTGCATATTCTTCAGGTGCTAATTTGCCTTCACGTGCGCGCAAAGCCAGATCTTTTGTGGTCTTTGATAATTCTGCAAGACCAAGCTTATCTGCATTCCGCACAACAGGCGTGATAAGGCCGCCCTCAATAGCAACTGCCATGCTGATATCAACATCTTCAAAATAGCGGCAGCCCTCTTCTTCAAAATAGCCATTCACCTGCGGTACAGCCTTTTGTGCCATTGCCGCTGCTCGGATAATAAGGTCATTAACCGAAATTTTTACATCATCGCCAGCCTGTGCATTCAGTGCTTTCCGGTTTTCCAATAGCGTATCCAGCTCACAATCTACCGTCAGATAGAAATGTGGGGCCTGTTGCTTGGAGTCCTGCAATCTTGCTGCAATTGTCCGGCGCATCGCAGTATGTGGCACGAACTCTGAACCACCAGTTGCAATAGCTGTTGATGGGCTTGTGAACCCAGGCTTTGGCGATGCTAATGCGGCCTCAACATCTGCTTTGATAATGCGGCCATGCGGGCCAGTGCCTGAAAGAGACTGAATATCAACATTATTTTGAGAGGCAATCCGGCGTGCTAGCGGACTTGCGAATACGCGCTGACTATCAGAC
>WTHY01000123.1 GCA_011522945.1 Alphaproteobacteria bacterium | reverse complement strand
GCAATAGATGAGACAAATCGCAATTCAGCTCGCCACTTTAGGGCCAATTGGTAAAAAGCTTCCAGCACCTGGGACGGCTGGCTCTTTGGTTGCATTGCCGTTTGGCTATTTTTTACTACAGATAAGCTGGCTGAGCCTATTGGTAGCTAGTATTCTTTGTCTGGTGATCGGCATCTGGTCTGCAAATCATTATGGCAACACCAGTGGCAAAAAAGATGCATCTGAAGTCATTATCGACGAAGTTGCAGGTCAATGGATAACAATGTTGTTCATACCTGCAAGCCTTGGTTGGGTTATCGTGGCTTTTATTGCCTTCCGGTTATTCGACATTTTGAAACCAGGTCCCGTTAAGCTGGCAGAACAGCTAAAAGATGGTGTAGGCGTTATGGCAGATGATGTGGTGGCGGCTATGCTTGCTGGCATGGTGGTGTTGGTTCTGCAAGTCGTTGTTGCTTTGCAAGCTATGCCATCATGACCAATATACCGATATTAGCAAAGCAGATTATAGATAGGCTCATTATTGATGGCGCTGGCATTGTAACAGCTGAGTCTTGCACCGCTGGACTGATCATTGGCGCCCTAACAGAAATTTCTGGCGCATCCTCTGTCATTGACCGCAGCTTTGTGACCTATTCAAACCAGTCCAAGCATGAAATCCTCGGTGTGCAAGTCAGCAGCCTCGAAGCTGAAGGCGCCGTAAGCGCTATTGTTGCACAAGAAATGGCAGAGGGCGCCCTTCTGGCCTGTCCATCAGCAACTTACAGCATCGCTGTGACAGGTATTGCGGGGCCGGGCGGCGGCACAGATACCAAACCTGTGGGACTTGTCTATATCGGCATTGGAAAGCGGAATGCGCTAACACAGGTTTTTAAGCATAATTTTACAGGAAACCGGCAGGCTGTAAGACAACAAACAGTAGAAGCGGCGCTGAATTTACTTTGTGAGCGTCTTACGAGCTAGGCGACAGCACCTAATCTAAAGCACTTTCAGAGGCCGCCAAGCGGCGTTGATAAAGCGCATCTGCTCTCCCTTCAAAAGCCCGAACCATACGTTTGACTGCTTCTGTAAACAAGCTCTCAATCACCGTTTGTAAAATACGTGAGCGGAACTCGAAATCCACATAGAAATCAATCTCACAGCCATCAGGATGCGGGTTGAATTTCCATTCATTTTTCAGATATTTAAAGGGGCCTTCAGCATATTCGACATGAATTTCAAGTGCATCTCTGTCTAAATCCACAAATGATGTGAACCGTTCTTTGAACATCTGGAATCCAATTATGAGGTCAGCTACCATACGTTGCTCTGTTTCAGTGCGAATGCGCGAAGCCAGGCACCATGGCAGAAATTCAGGATATCTGCGCACATCTGCAACAAGTGCAAATAAATCCTCGGGATTATGTGCAATTATGCGTTTCTCAGAATGTACGGTCATTGACTAAGAGCTGCCTCTCTTGCCTTACGCAATGCGGCAAAGTCAGCATCAGCATGATATGAAGATCGCGTTAATGGTGTTGATGCCATCATTAAAAAGCCCTTAGCCTTACCTTGTTCTGCATAAGATGTGAATTGTTCTGGTGTCACAAATCTATCTACGGCTGCATGTTTCGGTGTGGGCTGTAGATACTGCCCAATCGTCATAAAATCAACATCTGCGCTGCGCAAATCATCCATCACCTGCCCAACTTCTTGATCTGCTTCCCCAAGACCAACCATAATACCAGATTTTGTGAATATCGTCGGGTCGAGCTTCTTTACATCTGCTAGGATGGATAGAGAATGGAAATAGCGGGCGCCAGGGCGTACTGAAGGATATAGGCGCGGCACAGTCTCAAGATTATGGTTGAACACATCTGGGCGTGCTTCAACGACAATCTCTAGGGCCCCCTCTTTACGTAGGAAATCCGGTGTTAAAATTTCAATTGTTGTATTTGGAGACGCAGCGCGAATAGCACTGATCGTCTGGGCAAAATGCTCAGCGCCGCCATCATCGAGGTCATCACGATCAACCGATGTAATCACAACATGATTTAGCTGTAATTTTGCGACGGCTTGTCCCACATGTTCTGGCTCATGTGGGTCTAGCAAATCAGGCCGGCCTGTTGCCACATTGCAAAAGGCGCAGGCGCGGGTGCATACGGACCCTAATATCATCATGGTAGCATGTTTTTGGGACCAGCATTCCCCAATATTCGGACAGGCAGCTTCTTCACATACGGTAACAAGATCTAGGTCACGCATAAGCGCTTTAGTCTCGTCAAACATGCCAGATTGCGGTGCCCGCACTTTTAACCAGTCAGGGCGTTTTGGTTGTGGCCTGTCTTCATTGCGCCGCTTTTCTGGATGGCGCGCAGCACCTGTTTTTATATTCGGTTGTGGCATTAGCTTAGGA
>WTHY01000153.1:2439-8155 GCA_011522945.1 Alphaproteobacteria bacterium | reverse complement strand
AAGGAGTCTAATCTGTGCGTGAGCCTAGACCCGAATGTGCGTGCTTCATTAATCGCAGATCCAAAAAGCTATAGAGCCCGCATCGCCCGGCTTATGGGGCTGGCAGATATCGTGAAATTAAGTGACGAAGATCTAGGCTGGCTATATGAGGGTATGAGCGAAACAGCAGCGCTACAAGAGCTTATCAAGGCAAGTTCAGCCTCTGTTGTGGTGCTAACAAGAGGCGGTGAAGGCGCCTCTGTATGGCATGATGACAGCTGGACAGATATCAAGGCAAAAGCTGTTTCTGAGCTGAAAGATACTGTAGGCGCCGGAGATACCTTTATGGCAACCATGCTGGTATGGCTGGCTGGTTCTGGACAATTATCTAACTTATCTTCCTTATCACTGGCAGATAAAATGCAGATGGTTGAGAAGGCTGCAAAAGCTGCGGCTATTAATTGTGGACGGCAAGGCTGCAATCCGCCATGGAAAGATGAGCTTTAGAGCTGTTTCAAAGTCTTTTGCTGCTATTTCAGCACAGCCAATCTTTTTCAGCCATTGAAACTACTGAGATCATAGATAAAAACTAGCAGGCTCTGACAAGGAGCAGGCAGCTCTGAACATTCTGCCAGAGATTTCTATCAGAAATTATGCCCCAGACTTTACCTGGCAGACTTTACCTGACAGATATTATGACCTGACTTTGCCTATCAGATGTGACGTATCAAATGTGACGTATCAAATGTGACGGGTCAAATGTGACGTATCAAATGTGATGTATCAAATGTGATGTACCGGACCTCTGAATTGATAGATATGTTGCCTCAAAGGAAGGCGCTAAGGGATTTTGCCATATAAAGACCAAGGGCTAGATGACTATCTGCATCTAGGTGAATTGGGTCTTTATTTGATGGTATGGCTGCGTCTCCTGCAAAGAAAAGATGGATATCCTGTCCTGCCAAAGCCGCTTTTAACGCGTCAGCTAACGCAAGAGTCTTTGCCCTGCCACCTTCCCATTCGGCATAGCGAGGCCATTTCGGATCATCTGCCCGTGCGCCTAAGGGGGCGGGGCAAATAACAGCAACTTCTGGTGATGCAGCTTCGCGCCATTTACCGGGACCGACAGGCGCGCGTTTGGCTATACGTGCTAGCTGTGCTGTTTGCGCTGCAATCATCTCAGCACTGGCATCAAAACGTATCTTGCAATCATTAGTCCCGAGCATAATTAGCACCCAGTCAATAGGCGCATGGCTTAAAAGCGCAGGGCGCAAAAAGGGCAGGCCATTATATTCAGGCCCTTCTTGTGGGTCAGGAAAAGCTGTGGTCCGGCCTGGCAAACATTCTTCTATAATGTCTATTCGTGTCTTCAAATCAGGGTGCTGGTTGAGAGCTTCAGCCATAATGACTGGCCATCTTTTATCATGACGGATACCACTACCATCATCTAGAAAGCCCCAACTATTTGAATCACCGTAAATTAATATACGCATTATCTCGCTCTTTATCCATCTGCTAGCGGCTTGCAGGCAGCATCAAACCGTGCAGCAAACGCAAAATCAAGCTCGCTCAATCCCCCCACATCATGTGTTGTGATTGTCAGATGATAATATCCCCAGCCAAAACTGATATCTGCATGATGATTTAACGCCTCGCTAATAAAGGCTGCCAGATGTGCATGATGACTAGCTGGATTAAACCCTTTGCATTTTCGCTGTAATACCAGTTTTTTCTGCGCCACGACCTGCCAATCAGGGCTAAGGGTCCGTGCCGCGTGGTCAATCTCATCTGCAGATAATTTGCGTGCCATGCTTTATCGTCCTATTCATTTTGTCACTCTCAAAGAGATTTAGATCGCAGAGTGCCGGAAAGAAGCCGCCTTGCCCAGATGCATTATCTTTGCGCTGTGTGATAAGCGCATAAGTGTGACGCAAGGCAAGATTATGATATTCTTACCGTGGCGTTTTCTATTCAGCTTCGTCACGAGGGCTTGCACGAAATTTGTGTATCGCTAGACTGTCGAGCTGGAAATGGCGATGCTAGGCAAGATATGTCCAATAGGTGATTTATGACCAAGAAAAATATCCTATATATTATGTTTGATCAGCTGCGTTTTGATTATCTGAGCTGCGCTGGCCATCCACATATGGATACACCTAATATAGATTGGCTTGCTAGTCAGGGGGTTCGCTTTTCACGCTGTTATGTGCAATCGCCAGTCTGTGGGCCATCTCGTATGAGTTGCTATACAGGACGATATGTAAGCAGCCATGGCGCGGCTTGGAATGGGTTTCCGCTGCGTGCTGGTGAATATACGCTTGGCGATCATTTGCGAGAGGCCGGGATGGATGCCTATTTATTAGGTAAGACACATATGCGGGCTGACAATAAAGGTATGAAGCGTCTTGGCATTAGCCCAGAGAGTGTAGCTGGCAGGCGCGTTGCTGAATGTGGCTTTGATTTAGTTGCCCGTGATGACGGTCTATGGGGCCAAGGGCCTGATGGCAATTATTATGACGGGCCGTCTGCCTATAATGAATATCTATGGTCTAAAGGCTATGATGGTGACAATCCATGGCATGATTATGCCAATAGCTCGATTGATGAGGATGGTAATATCGCCTCTGGCTGGATTTACGAGAATTGTACCAGACCTGCAAATATTCGAGAGGAAGACTCAGAAACGCCATGGCTTACCCGTGAAGCTATCGGTTTTCTAGAAGCGCAGCGTAAATCGAATGCCGGGCCATTTATGGCGCATATTTCCTATATTAAGCCACATTGGCCCTATATCGTGCCAGCGCCCTATCATGATATGTATGGGCCAGAGACACATAAGCCTGTAATGCGTGATGCTGCTGAATTAGACGACCAAAATCCAGTCTATGCAGCATTTTCAGGAAATGTGATTGGTCAGGCTTTTCATCAGCCTCAAGTTCGAAGTGCTGTTATGCAAGCCTATATGGGCCTGATTAAACAAATTGACGATCAAATGGGTGTTCTCTTCAGCTATCTGCGGGAAACAGGACAAATGGATAACACCATGATCATTCTTACATCTGATCATGGTGATTATTTAGGAGATCACTGGCTTGGTGAAAAGGACTTATTCCATGATGTGTCTGCCAAAGTGCCATTAATCATTTATGATCCAACTCCTGAGGCTGATAGTACGCGCGGTACAGTCGTTGATGAGCTGACTGAAATCATAGATGTGGTTGCGACCTCCATAGAATTTGCAGGCGGCACCGTGCCTGACGAGCATGTAGAGGGACTGTCCCTGATACCGTTTCTCCATGGGAAAACACCAGACAATTGGCGGGAGTTTGCTGTTAGCGAATATGATTACTCAATGTCGCCAATGATGCTGAAAACGGGGGTTGGAGTCAAAGATGCGCGCCTCTTCATGATTGCAGATAAGCGGTATAAATTCATGCATGCCGCTGGCGGGCTTCCCCCCATGTTGTTTGATTTGGAGGCAGACCCGGACGAAATGCATGATGTCGGACGTGATCCTGCCTATGCCGAGATTGTATCAGAATTTCAAGATAAGCTGGCTAGCTGGGCGCTTCGTTGTGCACAACGCACAAGTTTGTCGACAGAGGACATTGACAAAAAGCGCGGCGCGTCTCGCAGACAAGGTATTGTTTTAGGTATTTCTGATGCTGAAAAAATCGACCAAGACTTGTTGGTTCGATATGTAGGTCCGGCAAGACAAAATTATATGTGAGCCAGAAATGTCAGAAACCAGCAACAATATTGATGGCTTAGTATCATCTGCAACAGATGGTATCTCAGACAACTATGATCAGGCCCAGGTTACAGAAATTGTTGAAAAGCAGATAGCCAGATTAGGGGTTGCGCTAGAAGATGGTTTGCTAACTTGCCATGTATCTGATGGTATAATTTTACAAGCTAATCGCGGCGCGAGCCGTTTGATTGAAGATCGCCTAGTTGGGCGTGATATTGCTTCTGTTCTGGGGTTTTCTGATGCGCTAAGCCTTATCCAGGCAGCTGTTGAAAGCAATATTACCCAAGAATTTATGCATAATTACAAAGGTACTGTTGATAGGCAATTTCGTATCAGGCTCACCCGACTTGATGAGGAAAGAGTTGCGGTTTTGGTCATGGATATGACCTTGCAGCGCAATCTTGACAAGGTGCGACGGGATTTTGTGGCGAATGTGAGTCATGAATTACGCTCACCGCTGACCAGTTTGGCTGGCTTTATCGAAACATTGCTTGTCTCAGATATTCAGGATGAATCAACAACAAAGCGCTTTCTGAATATCATGGATGAGGAAGCGCAGCGGATGAGCCGTCTGATAGATGATTTATTATCTCTATCACGTGTGGAGGTTGAAGAGCATATCGCACCTACAGAGGAAATTCCACTTTTGAAGGTCATTGGTGCAGCGATTGCAGCTTTTGAAAGCCGAGGTGAGAGACGCGGTATTAGATTGCAGCTTGAAGATTTACGGAAGGATAAAAGCCAGTCGCCAATGATATTGGGCGAAACTGATGAGATTATTGAAGTCTTTCATAATTTGCTGGAAAACAGCATCAAATATGGGTTTGAAAATTCAATAGTACAGGTCAGGCTAAGTGCCACTGATGATAAGTGGGGTGTGGTTGAAGTTATCAATCAAGGTGACGGCATAGCAGAAAAACATATTCCGCGTCTGACGGAACGGTTTTACCGTGTGGACAAGGCTAGGTCACGTCAAATGGGCGGTACTGGTCTTGGCCTTGCTATCGTTAAGCACATTATAAGTCGGCATAGAGGCAAGCTCGATATTGTTTCTGAGGTCGGCAAGGAAACAAATTTTACGGTGTCATTTCCGCTCTTATAGGTAGAGTGTGCCATCTTTCCAGTAATTTAGGTCTGTTTCAAAATGCCGTTGAAACTGACATAAAACTGTCACACTATTATCGTATATGTTTAGCAATATAAGCTTAACTGGCGAGGCTAACATGACTATTAGAGTTCTGATAGCTGATGATGAACCAAATCAGCTAGAATTATTATCTTTCAACCTGTCTAATGCAGGCTTTGAGGTCATACGCGCGAATAACGGCCATGAAGCTCTGAGGCTTGCCCAAGACGAAGTACCTGACATGCTTGTTCTGGACTGGATGATGCCGCTAATGTCTGGTGTTGATGTATGCCGCCGGCTACGTGCTGATCAGGACACACGCCACTTGCCTATTATCATGCTGAGTGCCCGTGGTGAGGAGGGTGATAAGACATTAGGGTTAGATAATGGTGCTGATGACTATATGTCTAAGCCATTTTCACCACGTGAGCTTATATCTCGTATTAAAGCTCTGTTGCGCCGCGCAAAGCCAACATTGATGGAACAGGAGCTTCGGTTTCACGGGCTTGTGTTAAATACTAGTCAAATGCTTGTTACGCGTGATGGCAAACCAATTATGCTTGGCCCCAAGGAATTTAAAATTCTAGCAATATTGATGGAACGGCCAGGTCAAGTTTATAGCCGCGCACAATTATTAGATATGGTCTGGGGTCATGGTGTTTATGTTGAGGAACGCACTGTTGATGTGCATCTCAGCAGATTGCGCAAGGCATTGCGTACCATACCAGGCGAGCCAAAGGACCTGCCAGATCTTGTGCGCACTGTGCGCGGAAGTGGTTATGCAATGGTTGCGCCTCTGGCGGCCTAAACAGATATCGTTTCAAAATGTTTTAAAAGCGCGTGTTTATGCTGTCATGTGC
>WTHY01000153.1:0-2339 GCA_011522945.1 Alphaproteobacteria bacterium | reverse complement strand
ATGCGGCAACTAGCGCAAAAGCGCGTGCCGAAGATGTTTTACGATTATGCAGATTCAGGCTCTTGGACAGAAGGTACTTACCGTGCCAACGAAAGTGATTTTGGCCGTATCAAATTCCGCCAGCGTGTTGCTGTTGATATGTCAAACCGCACAACAGCCACCAAAATGATTGGCCAAGATGTAGCGATGCCAGCAGCAATTGCGCCAACCGGCTTAACCGGAATGCAGCATGCTGACGGGGAAATATTAGCAGCTCAGGCAGCAGCTGAATTTGGCATTCCGTTTACCCTCTCCACAATGTCTGTTTGCTCTATTGAGGAGGTGGCAAAACATAGTCCGGCACCCTTCTGGTTCCAGCTATATGTGATGAAGGATCATAAATATTCAAAAAGCCTCATAGATAGAGCAAAAGCAGCAGGCTGTTCTGCTTTGATGCTAACTGTCGATCTGCAAATCCTTGGTATTCGTCATAAGGATATCAAAAATGGTTTATCAACACCGCCACGTCTCACCATAAAAAATATCATAGATATGGCACGTCGGCCGCGCTGGTGTATGGGTATGTTAGGTACCAAGAATCGCAGCTTTGGGAATATTGTAGGTCATGCAGAGGGCGTATCGGATATGCGCTCTTTGACAAGTTGGGTTGGGGAACAATTTGATTTACAGCTAGACTGGGATGATGTGGCTCGTATCAAGGATTGGTGGGGCGGTAAGCTTATCCTGAAAGGTATTTTAGATGCAGAGGATGCTAAACTGGCGGTAAAATCTGGTGCAGATGCTCTTGTAGTTTCAAACCATGGCGGCCGGCAGCTTGATGGCGCAAATAGCTCAATCTCCATTCTACCTGAAGTCGTCGATGCAGTTGGAAAAGACATTGAAGTATGGATGGATGGCGGTATCCGATCTGGTCAGGATATTTTAAAGGCAAAGGCGCTTGGCGCGCAAAGCACCTTATTAGGACGGTCTTTCCTGTATGGGCTTGGTGCGAATGGCAAACAAGGTGTCTCAGATGTGCTGAATATCCTGCATAAGGAGCTAGATATGAGCATGGCTTTATGCGGTCATCGCGACATTAATAATGTTAGCCGTGATATTTTAAAAGACTCGCCTTTTTGAGTGTTTAGCTAACTTAACGCATGGAGCTATTACGGCAGCTCTTTGTAGTTTTCACGTATGATTCCGTCGTGAGAGTTTACGATTACGCCTTTTTCAAAAAAGGGACTAAAAAGGTCTTGATTTACAAAATAACCTCATCTATCACACATCTGAAAATGATAGTCATTCTCATCTATTGGTATTTTTGATGAAACACTTGCTAAAGTCTATACTGCTGATACTGGCAACTATCACAAATGTGTCTGGAGCAGCATTTGCGGATAGTTTAAACATCTACTCCTATCGCTCACAGCTATTATTACAGCCTTTATTAGATGCCTACACAGCTGAAACAGGCACAGATTTCAATATTGTGCATGCACCTAAGGGTCTGGTTCAGCGCCTCAAGGCCGAAGGTGCAAATACAAAAGCAGACTTGGTGATGACTGTGGATATCAGCCGTATTGCTGAGTTGGCAGAAACAGGACTTTTGGCAGAGCTGAATTCAGATGTGATAGCTGCTAATGTGCCGCACTATCATCGAGATGAAAAAGATTTATGGACGGCCTTATCATCTCGTGCCCGTATTGTGGCCATTGCCAAAGATCGCGTTGCCCAAGATGCTATCCAAGATATCGAAGATTTGGCAAATCCAGAATGGAAGGGCCGCATCTGCACACGCAAGGGAAGTCATGTCTATAACCGGGCTCTGCTAGCCTCTATCATTGCGCATAATGGCGCAGCAGAGGCAAAGATTTGGACAGAGGCACTGGTTGCTAATTTGGCACGAAAACCGCAAGGCAATGATCGTGCGCAGGCCAAAGCAATTTGGTCTGGCCTTTGTGATGTTGCTATCATGAATACCTATTATTATGGGAAAATGAAATTTAATGATGATGAGCCTGAGCAAAAGGAGTGGGCAGATGCCATTGAACTTGTCTTTTTGAATCAGGCTGGACGAGGCCAACATGTCAATGTGACAGGAGCCGGCATTCTGAAAACATCAAAGAAACAGCAGGCAGCTCGTGCATTTCTGGAATGGCTTACCGAAGAACAGGCACAAAGAATTTATGCCTCTGTGAATTATGAATATCCAATCAATCCATCAGTAGCCGCTGATCCAGAAGTATTTTCCTGGGGACAATTTAAAGTTGATGCGCTTCCCATTACCGAGGTGGCACGCCTAAGCCCAAAGGCGCAGATGATTATTGACCAGACTGGTTGGTAGGTGTTGGTAGCCT
>WTHY01000204.1 GCA_011522945.1 Alphaproteobacteria bacterium | reverse complement strand
ATCTCAGATGACTGGTCCATAGGCGAAGAGTAGCGTGTCTTTCACTGCAATACTAGCAAATTGGCGAAATTGATACCTAGGAACCTGTCTAAGAGGCTCAATAGCATATTAACCTATCTAAAATCGCTCTCACCAAAATTTCTATATTTTTTGGGCTATATTAGCGACTACCTGAAAATAGCTAATTTAATCTGATTGCTCGTCAAGCTGAGAAACGCGAAAATTTCGGGATTCAAGAGCTTTGATGATCCGCACGACATGGTCGGCACCACGTGTGTCCACAACGACATCAATTTTCGCCAATTTGGCAGGCACATTATAAAATAGCCTTTGGTGATATACCTCAACAACATTGCCACCTTCACCGCTTATCGCAGAGGCAATAGATGCTAGCATGCCTGGCTCATCTGAAATCTCTATGCGCAGCCGCGCTAATCTGCCATCAGAGACCATATTCCGCGTCAAAATAGAGCCAAGGAGGCGTGTGTCTATATTGCCGCCACAAATTACAGTGCCAACGCGCTTGCCTTTGAACAAGGCACGGTGGGCATGAATTGCCGCTATGCCTGCCGCGCCTGCACCTTCTGCAATGATACGCTGCTGTTCTGCTAGCGCACCAACGGCCCATTCAAGAGACAACTCATCAACCAGAAGAATAGCTTCGGCATGAGATTCAACAATTGGCCGTGTTAGAGCTCCTGGGGATTTAACAGCAATGCCCTCAGCTAAGGTCTCACCGCCGCAACTATTAGGTTCACCTGCAATGGCTTGTGACATTGATGGGTAAAGATTAGATTCCACGCCATAAATACGAATATTTGGATTAATCGCTTTTGCGGCAATTGCTATTCCTGAAAATAGGCCGCCACCACCGATAGGTATGACAAGACAGTCTAGATCTGGGACTGCATCCAGAATCTCCAAGCCAACTGTACCTTGTCCGCATACTACGTTTCTATCATCATAAGGATGCACTAAACTGTATCCATATTTATCTATTTCAGCTTGCACATTAGGCTCGCATTCGTTCAGACTGCGGCCATGTAAAATAACTTCACCGCCGAAATTTTGTGTACGCGCAATTTTTGAGAAAGGCGTTTGTTCAGGCATGTAAATGCGTGATTTAATACCACTCTCTGTGGCGCGAAACGCAACAGCCTGAGCGTGGTTTCCGGCTGACATGGTAATGACACCACGGCTACGTTGCTCTTCACTAAGCCGCTGGATAGCTAGATAGGCACCTCTTGCCTTAAATGAAGACGTATATTGTAAATTCTCTAACTTTAGAAAAAGTGTGCATCCACAGCTTTCAGATAATAAGGGTGCTGGTATTGTAGGCGTTGCAACCGCATGGCCATCAAGGGCCTTAGCAGCATCTTGAATGTCTTGAAATGTAATATCTGTCATTATCCTAGCCCTCTAAAGCGTGGCTTTAAGTGTAATAACAATTCTTGTGAGAGCCGATTTCAAAAAACGACACAAATTTGCGTTTGTCTGCTGAATTTAAGAGCTATCTAGTTGCTTGCGTTTGTCAGCGCTTTTGCAATATTTCAGCCATTTCGGGCGCCAAATAGGTTAGAATGCCATCACATCCTGCACGTTTAAAGCTCATAAGTGACTCAAACATAGCTGCATGTCTATCAAGCCAGCCATTATCAATAGCTGCCATTAGCATGGAATATTCCCCGGAAACTTGGTAGGCAAATAGAGGTGCGTTGTACCGGTCTTTGGCGCGCCGAATAATATCAAGATATGGCATTCCAGGTTTAACCATGACCATATCTGCGCCTTCTGCCAAATCCATTTCAATCTCACGTAAGGCTTCATCACTATTTGCCGGATTCATCTGGTAGGTCTTTTTGCCATCCCCGCCAAGCTTTTTGCCTGCTCCAACAGCATCCCGGAAGGGCCCGTAGAATGCAGATGCATATTTTGCTGCATAAGACATAATGAGAACATCTTCAAAACCAGCGCCATCTAAGGCAGCTCTAATAGCCCCTACACGACCATCCATCATATCTGACGGGCCTATAATATCGCACCCTGCTTTTGCCAAAGTTAGTGCTTGTGCAGTCAGATGAGTGATTGTTTCGTCATTTGCAATGACGCCATCGCTCAGGATACCGTCATGTCCATGGTCAGTATAAGGGTCAAGAGCGACATCACACATAATGATAAGGTCAGGTGTCGCAGCTTTGACTGCGCGCACAGCACGGCAAATTAGCGAGTTAGGGTTAGAGGCTTCTGTACCATCAGCATCTTTTAAGTTTTCATCAATCTTTGGAAATAGGGCTATTGCCGGAATATTGAGAGAGATAGCGCGTTCAGCTTGTTCAACAAGCTTGTCAATTGTATAGCGAAATACATCTGGCATAGAAGAAATAGGTTCGAAAATATTCTCGCCATCTATAACGAATAATGGCCAGATGAAGTCAGACGGGCTAATCTGCGTTTCCTGTACCATATCACGAATGCCAGCTTTTTGACGTAAGCGGCGTAGACGCAGTGCTGGATATGAAGCAGATGGCATGATTGGCTTCCCTTCTGAAAGGCAGAAATCTATAGTTATTATGTAATGCCATCCTGCCATTATAACAAGCGCCGTAATCACTCACTTGGGTGGCGCCTAGGGAAAGAGACTAGGGCCAGTGAAGAAGACTAGGACCAGTGAAATAGACTGCTGTCAGTTAAGGAGGTCCGGCCAAAAAAGGAGATGAGGCTATGAGCCATATTATGTTTCATCAGCGCGGTGCTGCTGGCATTGTCACATTAAACAGGCCAGAGGCGTTGAACGCCTTATCTATAGAAATGCTGCAGGCCTTATACGCACAATTGCATCTTTGGCAGACTGATGCCTCCATCAAGCTGGTGATTATCACATCATCATCCAGCAGGGCTTTTTGTGCTGGCGGTGATGTGCGGCAGGCTGTTTCAGAGATTCAAAAGGCAGGCGGCGCGCCAGCTCAACGATATTTTCAGACTGAATACGGTATTCACGCCATGTTGCCGTCCTTGTCAAAGCCTATCCTTTCGCTTGTGGATGGTGTTGTTATGGGAGGCGGCCTTGGTTTGGCGCGGAATTCTGGCGTAATGGTGGTCTCTGAAACGATAAAATATGCAATGCCGGAAACCGCTATAGGCTTGTTTCCGGATGTAGGCGCGAACATCTTTTTGCGTCATGCAGGCCTGTCAAAAGCGCTTATGCTCGGCATGACAGGTACAATTATAGGCGCTGGTGATGTTATGGCATGGGGATTGGCTGATATTTGTGTGCCAGCCTCACAATTCGACGCGCTTACCACAGCATTATCCATGATATCTGAGCCTTCTGATATACAGGATATTCTGGCAGGCTTTTCTATTGCTGCACCAAAGCCTGATCTAGCGCTCTCTAACAGTTTAATTGATGAAATTTTTACAGGGTCTTTGACCAAAATTTGCGGGAAGTTAGAGCAAAATACAAACCAGACTACGCAAACCTGGCGAGAGGCAATGCAGGCACGTTGCCCAGCATCAATTGCAGCTATTCATTATTTATTATCCCAGCCTGCACCTGCATCTCTAGAGATGGCCTTAAATCTGGACTTTAAACTTGCATTGAATATGACCGGGCGGCCTGATTTTGTAGAGGGGGTACGCGCTATTCTAATTGACAAGGATAATGCACCCAACTGGTCTCCCTCTCAATTGGCGGTTGTGGATGCAGCTTTTTTGCAAAACTTGTTTGATTTTGATGGCCTGCCTGACTTGCAACAGCTAGCGGTTTCAACGTAGACTGCGCGGTAATCGGTGCTTTCCGTCTGAGATTGCACTGCGCATCCATAATTTTTTGAGTAAAACACATGCGTTTAAGCCAATATTTCCTGCCTGTTCTAAAAGAAAACCCAAAGGAAGCACAGATTGCTTCGCATCGTTTGATGTTGAGAGCTGGCATGATACAGCAATCCAGCGCTGGTATTTATAGCTGGCTGCCGCTGGGTCTACGTGTGCTTAATCGTATTGAGCAAATTGTGCGTGAAGAGCAGGATAGAGCCGGTGCGCTTGAGATTAAAATGGCGACAATTCAAGCTGCAGAGCTATGGCAAGAATCTGGACGTTATGATGATTATGGTCTTGAGATGCTGCGCATTAAAGATCGCCATGATCGGGATATGCTTTATGGCCCCACAAATGAGGAGGTCGTAACAGATATCGCGCGTACCCATCTGAGATCATACAAAAACCTACCCTTAAATCTATATCACATTCAGTGGAAATTCAGAGATGAGGTCCGCCCCCGTTTCGGTGTTATGCGCGGCAGAGAATTTCTTATGAAGGATGCTTATTCCTTTGATATTGATAAGGAAAGCGCGCGACATGCCTATAACCGCATGTTCGTTGCTTATCTCAAGACCTTCGCCCGTATGGGGCTGACAGCTATTCCCATGGTTGCTGATACTGGTCCAATTGGTGGTGATATGAGCCATGAATTTATCATTTTAGCTGATACAGGAGAATCTGGGGTCTTTTTTGATAAAAAATGGCTTGATACGGATATGGTAACAGATATTGACTATAGCGACGATCTACAGCCTGTTGTCGATTCCTTTACATCTATCTATGCCAAGACAGATGAAAAGCATGATCCGGATAATTGTGATATTGCGCCCTCTGATTTGCTAGAAAGACGGGGTATAGAAGTCGGGCATATTTTTTATTTTGGAACAAAATATTCAGAGGCCATGAGTGCGACCGTGCAAGGAGCTGACGGTAAACCAACAGAGCTTCATATGGGGTCTTATGGAATTGGTGTATCACGCCTTGTGGGTGGCATTATTGAGGCTAGCCATGATGAAGACGGTATTATTTGGCCTGAGTCTGTTGCCCCGTTTGATGTGGCTGTTATTAATTTGAAGCCTGGAGACGAGGCTGCAGATAGTCTATGTGAAGCCTTATATGAAAAAGGGATGGCAGCTGGCCGTGACATGTTGCTTGATGATAGTAATGATAGTCCGGGCGCAAAAATGAAGACCATTAGTCTAATTGGTGTTCCCTGGCAGATTATTGTAGGACCTAGGGGGCTAAAAAACGATCTTGTTGAAGTGAAGCATCGTGCTTCAGGGAAAACTGTTGAAATGTCTCCAGATGCTGCTTTGCAATTAATAGAGACGTCTGGTGCAATCTCAATTGATTAAAGCGGCTTTTGCCCAAGGATAACTGCCTATGCTGTTTACCCCTCTAGAGAGACTTATCGCGTTTCGGTATATGCGCTCTCGGCGCTCTGAAGGGTTTATCTCAGTAGTGGCGTGGTTTTCATTGGCAGGCATTACGCTTGGGGTGGCAACATTAATTATTGTTATGTCAGTCATGAACGGGTTTCGGGCTGAATTAATTGGTCGTATTTTAGGTTTAAATGGTCATCTTGCGATTTATCAGTCAGCTGGGGCAGGTATTACTGACTATAGTAAGATATCCCTGCAACTATCTGAAATAGATAATATTATTGCTGTTACACCGCAAGTTGAAGGGCAGGTGATGGCAACTGCCAAAGGCCAGAATCTGGGAGCTGTCATTCGTGGAGTAGCCTGGTCAGATTTGGCAGCGCGAAAGCCACTTTGGGAGTCCTTGCAAGACGACACTATAGAGCGGTTCCGTCAAGGCGAGCATGTTCTTATCGGACGTACTATGGCCTTCAATTTGGGATTGAAAACAGGCGATAGCCTTACCTTATTAGCTGCGAATGGCAGGGCGACTGCCTTCGGAACCTTGCCAGTACGGCGCACATTTAAAATTGCCGGTCTATTTTCAGTTGGCATGCATGAATATGATGCAAATTTCATTTTCATGACCTTAAAAGACTCTCAGCAATTTCTTGGTTTGCAAGACCGTGTGTCTGGCATAGAACTTTATGCCTCTGACCCAATGATGATTGAGTCTGCACGTGCAGAGATTACAAAGATTGCTGGTTCCGATAACCGGGTCTTTAGCTGGCGTGATAGAAATTCAAGCTTTCTTAATGCGTTGCAAGTTGAACGCAATGTGATGTTCTTGATATTAACACTCATTATTCTTGTCGCAGGGTTTAATATCATTTCCTCAATGATTATGCTTGTGCGCTCAAAGCACGCTGATATCGCTGTTTTGCGTGCCATGGGCGCAACGCGGTCCTCTATCACACGTATTTTTCTAATTACAGGCTCGTCTATTGGTTTGTTAGGAACAACAGTAGGGACAATTTTAGGCCTGCTTTTTTGCTGGAATATTGAGACAATTAAATCTGGAATAGAGAGCCTGACAGGATCAGAATTATTTTCGGCTGAAATTTACTTTTTATCACAATTGCCTGCCAAAGTTGACCCCTATGAGGTTCTGAGTGTGATTGCCATGGCGTTAACATTAAGCCTATTGGCATCAATTTATCCTGCTTTGAAAGCTGCGAATATTCAACCAGCTGAGGTGCTGCGCTATGAATAGTCAGATTATGGAATTGCGTGATATTACGCGTGTATTTCAGCAAGGAGAACGCAGCCTGACTATCCTAAAGGGTGCAAATCTGACACTTGAAATGGGCAAGTTAACGGCACTGACAGGACCGTCTGGGGCCGGAAAAACAAGCCTTTTGAATATTGCCGGATTGCTGGAGGCGCCCACAACAGGTCATGTGATGATTAATGGCATTGATATGTCTCAGGCACGTCATCGTCAGAGGATAGAGGCGCGCCGAAAGCATATTGGTTTTGTCTTTCAATTTCACCGTCTATTGCCGGAATTCAGCGCCATTGAAAATGTTATCATTCCGCAAATGCTAAATGGCTTAACGCGAAGTGAGGCAGCTGATAGGGCAGAACAACTTTTGGATATGGTTGGATTGAAACAACGCATGAACCATAGGCCAGGGCTATTATCAGGCGGCGAACAGCAGCGTGTTGCTATCATCAGAGCAATTGCAAATGCCCCGTCTGTTTTATTGGCAGATGAGCCAACAGGGAACTTAGACCCGCAAACAGCGAAATCTGTATTTTCGCATTTGCAACAGATTGTCAAATTAACAAATACGGCCGCGCTTATCGTTACACATAATCGTGAAATGGCCAACCAAATGGACCAGGTGCTTGAGCTCACAAATGGTACGATAAATGAGATTGCAAAATGACCGTGGCGAATTTTGTGCATTTGCGTGTGCACTCAGCATATTCTTTATCTGAATCTACGCTGCGCATAGCCACACTTGCTAAGCTCACACAGGATGATACCCAACCTGCAATAGCCATTACAGACAGTTTCAATATATTTGGTGGCTATGAGTTTTCTGTTAAAATGGCTGCGTCTGGTGTGCAGCCAATAATAGGCGCAAGTGTGTTAGTGCGTGATGATCACGGTGTTGGTAATATTGTTCTTATTGCACAGACTGAAGCTGGATATATTGCGCTCTCACAAATGTTGTCTGATGCTCTTATGTCAACGGAACCAGGCGAAATAGCAGCGATTCCGATTGAAGAGCTCAGGCAAAAATCAGATGGTCTGATCCTCTTATCTGGAGGTGCGCATGATGGGTTTCTGGGGGAACAGGCTGCTACTAATCAAATTGATAGGCTGACAACGCGCGCACAGCTTTTAAAACAGATTTTTGGTGACCGTTTCTATGTAGAGCTGCAAAGGCATGGTCAGACAGTTGAAAATGATGCTGAGAGGCTTCTGCTAGAAATAGCAGACAGGTTTGATATTCAGCTTGTAGCAACAAATGACTGTCATTTTGAAACTGCCGAAATGTTTCTGCCGCAAACTGTTTTGAAATGTATTGCTGATGGCAAACGAATAGCATCAAATGAATCTAATCGCTTTACTGTGCATCATCGATTCAAGTCTGCTGAAGAGATGAGTCAGCTTTTTAAAGACATACCAGAAGCCATTGAAAATACTATAAATATTGCTAAGAGATGTGCATTTAAAATTGCCAAGAGAGATCCTATTTTGCCAGCTTTTACTGATGGGCAATCTGCAAATGAGGCAGAGGCTTTACGGGAACGGTCAATTGAGGGATTGAAATTGCGTCTCGAAGAGTTGCGCGCTTTGCCAGATAGCTATTTCAAACTTGAGGATGAAAAGAGCTATTTTGATAGGCTTGATTATGAGCTTGGCACGATTATCAACATGGATTTTCCGGGGTATTTCTTGATCGTGTCTGACTTTATAGG
>WTHY01000192.1 GCA_011522945.1 Alphaproteobacteria bacterium | reverse complement strand
GGACTTTCTCTATGTAAATTCTGAGATTAGTGAGTCGAATAAATCAGGTCAAATTCGGGTTGAGCAGATCCGTAAAATCAATCAGTTTTTAGCCAATTCCTCAGCAAGAGGGGGGTGGCGTGTGGTCATCATAGATTCAATGGATGCCGTAAATCAAAATGGCGCTAATGCCTTATTGAAAATACTGGAAGAACCGCCTGAAAAAACAGTCATTCTGCTGCTGTCCTCTTCAACAGCCAGATTATTGCCAACGATTAAGTCGCGCTGTCATATGCAGCTGATTAAACCTCTATCTCATGCTGATACTTTACATGTATTACAGCAGATATTTGAAGATGCAGATAGAGAATATCTCTCCCAATTAGCAACCCTATCAGCTGGCGCACCAGGTCAGGCCGTGTTTTTATCAGACTCCGGTGCTTTGGATGCCTATGAGCAGAGCTGTCAGATTTTTGCTCATAGTCGCTCTAAAATACATCATTTGATGATGCTTGGTGCGCTTTGGGGCGAGGGCGGGGTTCGGGCGGCTCCAAAACGTCTGGCAGGCGCCTATCTCTTTGATAGGTTGTTCTCAGTTTCGGCTGTAGCTTCAGCCAGACAGATCGATATGTCTGATTATTTACCCTATGAAATTGAGGCTGTTGATAGTCTATCAAAGGAGTTTTCGCCTAAGATTTTGGCAGAGTTTCATCAGGATATTGCCGCAATCTTCCAAAATACCACACAGTTTTATTTAGATGCAGCCGCTGTTTTTCAGCCATTCCTGTTAAAATTGCACAATATTTCTAATAATCCTTAAGATTTAGAAATTTGGATAGATAAAAATCCGTGGAAAAAAGAGACACGCTAGGCTATGCATAAGCGATCTCATGTTAGTATGCCCTTCTAATTGTTGCGCCTGAAAAGCTTGAAAATGTCAAAATCTTATTATGTAACCACCCCTATCTATTATGTGAATGATAAGCCGCATATTGGTCATGCTTATACGACTTTGGCTTGTGATGCTTTAGCACGTTTCAAACGTCTAGATGGTTTTGATGTCATGTTTTTGACCGGCACAGACGAGCATGGTCAAAAAGTTGAGGCTGCAGCGCAGAACGCCGGCATAACCCCTCAGGCTTTTACCGATACTGTCTCACAGAATTTCCGAGATCTAACGAAATCTATGAATTTCTCGAATGATCAATTTATTAGAACAACAGAGCCGCGTCATTATGCTGCCAGTCAGAAAATCTGGAATCGTCTGTTAGAGCGAGGCCATATTACGCTTGGTGCTTATGAAGGGTGGTATTCGGTTCGTGATGAAGCCTTCTATACAGAAACAGAGCTTGTAGATGGTAAAGCGCCAACGGGTGCACCTGTAGAATGGGTAGCCGAGCCATCATATTTCTTTAATCTATCACAGTGGCAAGACAAATTATTAGACTTCTATGATGCCAACCCAGCCTTTGTAGCACCTGAAACGCGTTTTAATGAGATTAAGAGTTTTGTTAAGGGTGGCCTAAAAGATTTATCTATTAGCCGGACAACATTTGCATGGGGTGTGCCTGTCCCAGAAGATGCAGATCATGTGATGTATGTGTGGCTTGATGCTTTGACAAATTATCTAACGGCGATTGGCTGGTCTGAAGATGGAGAGGGGGATTTTTCAACCCGTTGGCCAGCTGATTTACATATGGTTGGGAAAGATATTCTGAGATTCCATGCTGTCTATTGGCCGGCATTTTTGATGGCAGCAGATCTGCCACTGCCAAAACGTGTCTTTGCACATGGCTGGTGGACAAATGAGGGGCAAAAAATTTCAAAGTCTCTAGGAAATGTGATTGATCCTTTGTCTCTGGTTGAGGAGTTTGGCCTAGACCAAACACGGTATTTTCTAATGCGTGAAGTCCCCTTTGGACGTGATGGTGATTTTTCAAAATCTGCTATGATCCAACGTGTTAACAGTGACTTAGCAAACGACCTTGGGAATTTAAGTCAAAGAACATTATCTCTCATTGTTAAGAATCTTGATGGTGCAGTGCCTGCTATCGCCTCGAAATTGCCAGAGGCAGATAAGGTGATGCTGGATGCCGTAGATGGCCTTTTGGACCGTGTTCGAAAGTTATTTGAAGAACAGGCTTTTCATGAAGCTCTGCGCATCATTTGGGAGCAGATTTCTAATGCTAACAAATATATTGATAGTCAAGCGCCTTGGGCCCTCAAAAAAACTAACCCTGAAAGAATGGCTGAAGTTCTCGGACTTCTAGCGGAATGCATCAGACAATTTGCAATATTACTGCAGCCTTTTATGCCGGAGGCTACGGCGAAATTGCTAGACCAGCTGAACGTTTCCTCATCTGATAGAGGCTTTGATAAGATTGCAGGATTAGCACGCCTAACATCAGGTACAGTTATTGAAAAGCCATCTGGTGTATTTCCAAGATATTTTGAAGATACTGCGCGCTAATGGTTTCGCTTATCGATTCACATGCGCATCTTGATTATCCGCAATTATCTGAAGATCTGCCAGGTGTTTTGGAACGCGCAAAACAGGCAGGAGTTGAAGCGGTAATATCCATAGGTGTAAAGCTAAGCACTGCTGACAAGCCAAGGCAGATTGCCGAAACATACGATAATGTATTTTTCTCGGTTGGTATCCATCCTCATGAAGCTGCGAATGAACCGTTAGCCTGTGATACAGGCTCTATTTTAGCCTTAGCTGAACATTCTAAATGTGTCGCAATAGGTGAGGCCGGTTTAGATTATTTTTACGACCATGCGCCTCGTGCATTACAGGCAGATAGTTTTCGCGCGCAAATTGCTGTCGCAAGGACCCTCGGCTTACCTATCATCGTGCATGCACGCGATGCTGATGATGATATTGCTGATATTATTGAGGAAGAATTTAGAAAAGGCCCCTTTAAAGGCGTTTTGCATTGTTTTAGTAGCGGCCGCAGACTTGCAGAACGTGCGTTAGATATTGGCTTTTACATTAGTTTTTCTGGTATTTTGACATTTAAATCTGCGAAAGAACTGCAGGAGATAGCTACGATTATTCCCGACGATAGGCTGTTAGTAGAGACTGACTCACCCTATTTGGCGCCAGTGCCGCACCGTGGAAAAAGTAATGAGCCTGCCTACACATTGCATACACTCGAAAAGCTTGCTGAATTACGTGGTGAAGACCTAATCCAGATGGCTATACGTACAAAAGAAAACACCTTGTCTTTATTTAGCAAAATGCGGGGTAATTCATGAAAATTACCATTCTTGGATGTGGTACATCAGTAGGTGTGCCAGCGCTTGGTGCAGCAGGGTGGGGGCGTTGTAACCCAGAGGATCCTCGAAATAGACGAAAGAGATGTGCTGTCTTAGTGGAAACAGGCGATACAACAATATTAGTAGATGCTGGGCCTGATATTCGAGAGCAATTACTACCTTTGAATGTCACAAAGATTGATGCGCTGTTGATAACACATACACATTCCGATCATGTGGCTGGCTTAGATGAGCTGCGTGCCTATTATTGGCCTGACCGTATTGAGTTGCCTGTCTATGCCACAAAACAACATGGTGAGGATATTATTAGACGGTTTCCCTATTTATTTGAAAAGAAGCCAGATTCTCCTAGTTATTTTGTGCCGCCTCTGACCATGTATGAAATTACAGCAGGGGATGTTTTATCTGTCAAAGGGTGTGAAATCAAAACCTATTTCCAAGAACATGGAAACACATTTTCTGTTGGATATCAATTTGATAGAAAGTTTGCCTATTCTACTGATGTAAGTAAATTGACAAAGGCATGCTTAGATGATTTGGCAGGTATTCCGCTCTGGGTTGTAGAATCTCTGCGTCCCGAGCCACATTCCGCACACGCACATTATGAGCAGACATTTGCATGGATCTCACAAGTGAAGCCGGGTAGGGCCTTTCTAACACATTTGGGTTTAGAAGCAGATTATGAGACACTTTTAAGCATTTGCCCTGAAAATACAGAACCAGCCATTGATGGGATGCAGCTATTTGTTGAGTAGCCTGTGGCCTATAGGTCTTTTGGCGATGCTTTTCAGCAGAAATATATCATAACGAGTTCATTAAATCCGTCTAACACGAGTTCCATTGTGGTTTGCGAACTTGCTACATTGGTTCCTCCAAGTCTCAATCGGTGCTTTATTTATGTCAGCAATCCTTCGGATTCTTGAGTGGCAAATCTTCTGGCCGCTTTTTAAGTGATAAAATGCCTACCAAAATTATCTTAGTGTGTTGATATTATTGTATTATTAATATTTAGTATTTCTAATTTACACTAATCATTAACACATCTAAATTAGATCTAAAGAATATTGAATTTGCATGGCATGCAGAGTATTGTGGCCATGTTCTTACATGTCTGATTTAGGTATCTGTTCGTCTATGGTTAAAAAATCCATCCAACAAGGCTTTTCCCTAATTGAGTTGTTAGTTGTGGTAGCCATCATTGGTATTTTGGCAACTGTGGGCCTTGTTGGTTTCCGTGCCTATATCGATGTGTCAAAAGATGCTGTTACGTCAGAGGGGTTTAACTTCATTCAACGTCAGCTGAATGCTGATTTGATTTCTCTTCGCAATGATTTAAGCGCACGTTCTGGCTTGGCTGATAATTTGAGTATTAGAAGCCAGTGTTTTAATGTCCGAGATGAATATATCAAAAAAGTAAATGCCGAACGTACAAACCCGTTTAATGAGACTCAAGGCGCTGTTTGTGACGGAAATTTTCTGGCAACCGGCCCTGTAGATAATGGAACGGCTGGGAGGCCCACAACTGTAACGCTTATTCGTGGTCAGACGATGGTTTATTGCTCAGGCACAGACTTGGATAGTGCCATGTTTGCGCCAGTAACAGGTGTGATTGGTTTAAATTATTGTACATGCACAGCCTTAGATAGTTGTGAGACCAGCCTCCGTAGAATGGCGACAATTACAACCAGCGGTATTAACGCTGCACGTAATATCGTTACGGTGGATATTAGCTCAGAAGTGCCAGCGAGTTTGCGTACTTCAGTTCCGGCGAATGTTCAGATCGGCGGCGTTGCCTATGTTGTGTCGGGCGGCTTTTTGTACCCGAATGGAAATCAATGGGAAATTCCTATCGCCGGCACACTTCCTATGAATGTCTCAGATAATGACAGTGTTACGGAAATAGGGCAGGGTATCTGTTTTACGCCAATTGGAGCTACAGATAATAGCTCATATTTCGGAACATATTCAAATTTCAACAATCTAGCTGATATGCAAGCTAGCAATGGCGCATGCGCTACATCAAATTGAGGGGAAGACAATGAAAAAGTTATTAGCACTTATCATTCCTGCAGTATTTGTCTCAAACATCGCGATCGCACAGTTTGATCCAAACCTTGTTGGCGGCGGTGATAGTTTGGGTTCAGGCGTGGCCAGTCCATTTTCTGACATTGGATATGCGTCTACCGACGACTATAATAACGCCAAAGCAAATGGCTACGGCCCGACGCAAGCAGACGCTACCTTATGGGGACATGCGAAAAAGTCGACAAATGGTAACAGTGAGCAGCTCTCTGGCAGTTCTGAAAATTATGGTGATGTTTACACCAATCTTGGCAACCAAAATGGCGACACAGTACAAAAAAATACATTTCAAACTGTGTTTGATTGTACAGCAGCGGTAGGTAGCCCAGGCTGGGATAGCTATGCTGATTGCGATAATGCTACAAATTCAGATCCGTCAAAAGGCTATTTGCTCACAGATTACACCCTTTATGGAGAAGCCAAGGCAGCTAGTGCTACATTACAGCTCTATTGCGCTGAATCTGCTTGTACAACCAGAACAAAAGCACAGTTTCAAACAGCCAAAACGAACAAAAGCAACTTTGATATTGACCGTCAGCGAGGCTCAAATGGCACGCTGGATGGCACATTGACAATTGCGGACTTCACAACGCATGGCGTCTCATGGCCAGAAACACCCGATAATTTCACTGCCACAAACAGACGTCCGTGGCTTATTGCCTATTTAAATGATTCAGACCATCAGTCTGGTGGTAATATGTCTGATTCAACACATCCAACTTTGCCAACAACTTCTTCAACCACGTGGCAGGCACTTGCAAATGCAGTGGATTTGACAGATGCGGCTTGGTGGTATTTGCAACAAGTAGCGGCTGGAAACATCTCAACTCCTGGCTTGTCTACAGACTTATTTGCCTCAGCAGGCCTCGGTTCAAGCTATCAGTCACAAGCTGTTGTAACTCAGGTGATTAATAATTTATCTACAATCCAAGCTGATAATTACTCGTCCACATCCAATTTTGAGGATTATATTGACTCATTGATTACCCCAACTTGGGTTGGCACACCAGCAACAGCTATTGTCAAGGCTGTGCCAGATGCCACAAGTGGCTCAGCGATTGTGACACACACAGCTAATGTGACGAGCGGTTCGATTACATACAGTGTTGGTGGTACGAACGGTGCATCCTTCAGCGTAAATAGTGGGACTGGTGCGGTTACAACGGCAAGCAATCTAGCAGGGGGGTCTTACAGCTTTAATTTGGTGGCTACGCCATCTGTGGGCAGTGCCATTTCTAAAACATTTACGGTTACGGTGAATGCAGCACCAAGCTTTGCAGCAATCACAAGTCCAGATGTGTCAGAAGATGCTAGTGCTGGAACAAGCGTTATGACGGTCACAGCAACAGATGTGAATGGTGGCAGCCTAACATATTCTTTGTCAGGTACAGATGCAGCTGCATTTGCTATCAATAGCGCAACTGGCGCAATTACAGTTCAATCATCTTCCTCATTTGATTATGAAACTGCAACAACGAAAGCCATTTCTGTGACAGCTACAGATAATACGAGCTTGTCTTCAACAGAACAAGTCACTGTTAACATCACAAATGCTGATGAAGCTCCAGTTATTTCAGCGAGCGCGGCCGCTTCTGCAAATGTTGATGGTGATGATACAGCCAGCTTTGTAACAATCACGGCTACAGATCCAGAGGGTGATGCGATTTCTTATTCACTAACCGGAACAAATTGTGACCGCTTCTCAGTTAATAGTTCTGGTCAAATATCAAGAACATCAACTGCGTCAGTGGGGTCATATAGCTGTAATGTGGTAGCCTCAGCGAATAGCTTAGATTCATCATCGCATGCGCTTAGCATTACTGTTGACCCATATTTGGTACAGCCAAGCATTACACTGACAGCTGCAAATTATGTCAATCCCAACGGAACAACAGGGTTAAGCATTAGTGGTGGCAGTGGTTCTGGTGCTGTAACGTATTCAGTTACAAGTGGTGTTTGCACAATTTCTGGAACCACTCTAACTGGTGGGTCAACAGCGAACACTCAGTGTGTAGTGCAAGCTTCCAAAGCTGGGCAGGGTAACTATTTGGCATCATCAGCGTCGAAGACTATCCATGTGGTAAACCCAATATCAGTAAGCCCATCCAAAAAATATACAGATGGAAAATGCGGCAGCAGCTGGCACAGTCAAGAATTTTCAATCTCAGGTGGTAAGGCACCATATCAAATGGTTAAGGCTGGCTGGAAAGTAACCCAGGCGAATAACGTACCAACTGGAAGCGGGCTTTCTGGGACAATTTCGCGTTCATACTCATCTGGTGGTCTCACCACCTCTCAAACCTCGTCAAAAGGTATTAGAGATTTTCAGCGTCAGTCAATTTCAGGTAACAAGCTGAAAGGCCGATATCGTTGGTCCTTTAACTACAATGGTAGTAGTTCAAACAACTGGATTAACATGCAGGTTGAGGATGCTGTCGGGCAGACAAAATGGTTTGCCTGGGAACTAGACTGCTAAGTCTTCTATCGCAAATGAAAGGAATAGATAATGAAAACTAAACTTATATCCATCGCCTTCGTGTCGGCTTTTGCCTCAACAACAGTTTTTGCCAACAGTATCGTAGGTGATGTTTGCACAGCGTCTGGTTCGGATTTCATCTTGACTGTGACAACATCAGAGCAGCTCACTCCCAGTGCCGTGATTAATTGGAATGGAACAGCTATGAGCGGCCCATTCACATTATCAAATGGAAACTTATCAGTGAGTGTAACAACATCTGATGTTGCTCCATGTGCTGAAGAAGGTACTATTACCGTTACGGATGGTGGTTCTACTTTCTAATAGGTATTTATTGTACATAATATACATTATGCGACATTTAAATATATGAACATGCCTACTA
>WTHY01000134.1:7128-8232 GCA_011522945.1 Alphaproteobacteria bacterium | reverse complement strand
GATGTGTATAAGAGACAGGGATGCGCCCAATAAGCATCAAATGTGAGGAAATTGAACAGAGATGGGATGGATACGCCAATACCGGCGCCAGACCAATAATCCGCACGGATACGTTTTTTATACTGGGTTTGTGCCATCGCATGATCCACAAAGATGTAAGGCTGAATATTTGGTGCAAATTCTGGCATGGTCATATTATCCCAATTTGCCAGATCTGTGCGCAATTCTGCAGAGACGAAATATCCTTGATATCCTGAAGATTCAGATGGCTGGTAAGCACGAACGGACCCTGGCCCACCAACCGTTATCGTCTCGGATGGCATATTGATCATATGCCGAGAGCCACTATACATCATCTTTGAGCGGAAATTCGCTGTGACATAAGGATTGATATATTGTGCGATAGATAAATCAACCTCAGCTTTCTGCACCCAGATATTGGTTTCAGGTATTAAAGTTTTTGAGTTAATGACTGACCATAGAGGTGACAGAGATATGGTTGTTAGGCCTGTAGAATAACTCATAGGCACACCGAGGCTTAGTTTTTTCGTTTCACTTTGTGAAAGTTTGAGACCTGTTACAGGCTGCACAAGATCTGCGTTGCTTTGACCATAAGAGCCTGAAAAATATAGCGAATAATCATCTGTAAAGATAACAGGGTGAGAGTAGGAAATGCCCGTTGTTTGGGACTTACCACGATACCCAACGGTATCCTCTGAACCTGTTGTAGATTTGGTGCGGTTACTGGTGTGGCTTATAGTCAGGTTTGTGCCATCATCAAAAAGCGGTATGGATAGTGATGCGCCTTGCGACACTGAGCCATTGGAATCTGAAAATGAAAGGCTGAGCTCATCATCTATACCAATAAGATTATTCAAAGTGGTTGAGAAGGTGCCAGCTTGCCAGTCTGAGATCTGATTACTGTAATTATTGACCGAAATGGTTGGTAGTTCGATACGGTCAGGCTCGGCAACATCAAGAAAGATATCTGTCTCACCAAATCCGCTACCAGCAGCCAGCTCAGAGGTAATTTTTGATTTATTATTCGCATTATAGCGACGGATTGCGACCTCCAGCTCATAGAGATCGATAAAATCGCCTGGG
>WTHY01000134.1:0-7028 GCA_011522945.1 Alphaproteobacteria bacterium | reverse complement strand
ATTGGCGGGGCCGGCGGCACAACTGGCTTTGGCATGATAAGGATGTCATCCTTGGGCGCAGTATCTAGCACCGTTGCACTAGGGGTAGGCACAGCTGCATCTGGTGCCAGCTCATCAGCTGCCTCAAGACGCGCTATTGTTTGCGCCTCATCAGTAGCTGCCTTATCACTGCCGCCCTCATCTGTTGGCTGCACAGCCGGACGTAATGCTGGACGCGGTGTTGGCACTGCAACCGTGACAACAGACTCAATAGGCACAGGTACCGGAGAGGGTTTCACCTCGTCAGCTACAATGATTGGCTTTGGCGCAATCGCTTTGTTCAATGTTTTTAGCGTTGCTTTACCAGCCTGACCATCAGAAGAGCGCGGCACAACTCGAACCGTGATTTTTTTGCCAATATCTGCCTCTGTCAGCTCTAGACGGTCTGCATTTTGCCCTGTGATAACTTCATTATCCCGGATCCAGATATAGTCAGCACCAGCCTCGAAATCGTCAGGGTTGCGATCAAAAAAGCTGAAATTCACAACCAGTTCACCACCGACAACAGGCTCACCAGCTAAGGTTACATTTAATGCCTCTGGCAGATATTCTGCCATTGCAATTTGGTCACTCGCAGAAGTCCGTAAGGCAAATTGCAGCGCGCCAGAGGCACTTAAAAGCTGAATTTCAGCAGTGATTTCAGCACCTACATCGTCTAAGCCTAGTCTATATCTGCCCCCTGAGGCTTGCTCGATAGGCCTGCCGTCACGCAGCCATCTGACTTGCAATCGTCCATCTCGTACAGCGGCAGCTGTCTCTTCAACAAGATACCGTAATTGCAGCATCTCTCCTTCTGTTGGCACGCCAACAAGCTCAGCCAACCGCAAAGGGTTTTTATCTTCAGGCAGCTCCACAGATACAGGCAGCAATAAGGATTGCTGTTGGCTATCTTCAGAGACGGCCCGCACAGATATTGTCAAAATTTCGGTATTGGCATCATCGATACGCTCTAGGCCTGACATAGGAATGCCTGAGCGCGTGAGGGCCGTGTCAACAGCTTCCAATATAACATTTTCTGGCGTAGTCTCTGGCTGACACATAATGTTCAGAGATGATATTAAGGAGGCTTGTATCTCCGGAGTGATTTGCAACTTATGGATAAGTTGGATATGAGAGGGAGTTGCCCCAATAAATGCGGCACAGCGCTTTTCTGCAGCAGCCATATCCTGTGCAAGCGCATGGGGACCGAAGACACTGCTAAAAAGGATGACACCTATTAGCCAAATCTGCCTATTTATACCTGCTGTGAGCCCCATAACACCCTTGGAAGTACAGAAATAATTGTATTAGTTATTGTTTATGCTTAAAAATTAAGGAAGATGCAACTAAACTGGTGTATCGCATCATTAATTAAGCGCCAGACGTAAGAGGATTATAAGAGCTATGAGCGACGCATCTGATAACGCATTGGTATTAGCCACAGCTTGTCCGCATTGCAGCACGGAATGTGAATTCGATTTGCCGCCAGATGCAAGAACTGATGCCACGCTTGCAAGCCAGATCCGAATTGTGTGTCATGAGTGTGGCGATATGTTCCAGCCTGTAGGTGATGATATTGCCGGATCGCTGGAGAATAATGCAGAAGAAGTGGGGCTTCAGGATAGCGACAATGCAGTCGCATCTGATGCGCCTGAAATTGATTCATCTGAAGATCACAGCCAGTCATCTACCATATCAGAGCCACTAGCACAGCCTGCACCAGCTAAGAGAAGCTCCTTTGGCATTATTATTTTGTCTCTATCAATTTTATTGCTGGCTGGCGCTATAGCCGGCGCCGGATATTGGATTGCCAATAGTAGTAATCCAGCTATAAAATCCTTTGTTGAAACACGTGTTTTAAAAATTGAGCCGGCGCGTTTTGAAGCCACCCGTGCGAATTTTGAACGCAAACAAACTGAGATGGGTGAGACATTACAGATATTGGTGGAAATCGCGAATATCGGAGGTCAAGCCGCCATTCCGCAAAATGTCTCTCTGCAATTGCTTGATAGTTCAGGTGAAGCCATATTTAGCTGGATCATGGATACAAGCAAAACCGTTATCGAGCCTGGCACATCGGCGAATTACCTAGCGCGGATGGTAGCACCGCCAGCTGACATTGCTGATATTCGTGTTTTAATACCAAGCCAGAACTAGCTATCCGAGCGACCTAAATAACATCTCGGACCAGCCCGCCTGAATAACCAGCGCCATAATAGGCAAGCCGAAACAACCTATCTGGGCAGTCTTATGGGCAGTCCAATGAATGGGTCTGAGCTTTTTTGCAGCACAATATAAAAGGGTCAGCACTGACTGAACGACATGTCCGGTGAATACGAGCATAATGCATGGCTCTATGTGTCGGGTCAGGACTGACTAGACAAACGCAAAAGGGAGATCTGAACCTACAGCATAGCAAGATATGAAGGGTCTTGCCTGACTGAACAAACGTACGCGGCAAATCTGGAGTTATTGTTCAGCGCAATATAGAGGGTTACATTTCAGCAACCTGTCTATGTCAGCATCTGTTTTGATGGTCTCCAGCGCTGGCGCCAATTGCTGACTATACACAGCCAACATCTGTGAGCGTGCCGCATGCGAGGGATGAGTATCTACAAACAAATTGAAATGCGTATTCCCAGCATAACGCTCAAGCTTATCCCAAAGCCCGGCTGCAGACCTGATATCATAGCCAGCAAGTGCAGCATAAACGAGGCCTATGCGGTCAGCTTCAACCTCAGCATCAATCGAATAAAAAGCAGCAAGTGCCGCCTGCCTGCCAAAGCTGGCTGTGTTGACGATATCACGACTACCTTGTTCTGCGACATGACCTGCTGCAATATGCGCAATCTCATGCCCGGCAACGAGCGCCAACTCATCATCTGTCAAACGCTCTGTCAGGCCAGTATAGAAAATCACATCCAACCCACCTTTTGTGTAGGCTTGGAACATAGCTGTATCAACCAGAATGGCGGTTAATGGTTCATCAGACATGTGTGATTTACGATGCACTTCAGAAAAAATACGCTTCAGACGGCGATAGCGCCTATCTTCACCGCCTGTGATAACCTTAAGTCCGGCCTGCCGATACGCTTCCAGCTGTTCATAGACAGCCTCTCCTGCCTGTTCTGTTTGAATAGCTCTTGGAATAAGATTTAATTGCGGCCGGTTTGTAATAATGTCTGTTTTTGGCGGCAAATCCTTAGGCGTAATGAGCACATTTGATGTGCGCAACGGTTCGACCGTAACGCCGCAAGCCACTAATCCAAAATATAGAGATATACCAACAGGCAACCATCTCATGCCGCACACCCAAAATACCGAATTTATATAAAGTGAATTATCTAGCCTAGCCTATAGATAGATGTCTAGCGTGGCGGGACAACCTCATAGCCTGGCTCTTCTGGCTCATCATCAAGCATTTCAGGTGGAAACCCAGATGCACGAACATCAAGGCCAGCCGGCTCTTCAATACGTTTGATAATGTTTGGAGATAATTCCCGCGGACCATATTTTGCAATACCGTCTTTGAAAATATCAACAAGCATAGGGGCGAGCTCCAAAGAGAGACCAGCACGTTCTGCCACATCTGCAAATAAGCTTACATCTTTTAGAACAAGGTCCATCGTGAAATTAATATCACGGCTGCCATTCAGGATAACTTGGCTTTCTGTCTCATGCACAAAACTATTCCCAGAGGAAATTTTGATAGCTTCAAAACTGGTGTTTAAATCCATACCAGAGGCTGCACATGTTGAAAGCGCCTCTGCCACTGACACTAGATTTGCAGTGGCAAGATAATTCGTCACCACTTTCAACACTGTTGCACTGCCAAGAGGGCCTGTATGCAAAATACGCCTGCCCATCACTGTCAGATAAGGCAGCATTTCATCAAATACATCACGCTCACAACCAGCAAAAATCGCAATATTCCCAGTGGCTGCACGGTGACAACCACCAGATACAGGGCAATCAAGAGAGCGCCCGCCAGCAGCACGCACTTTTGCACCTAAGCGATGAATTTCAGTTTCATCAGTAGTGCTCATTTCTGCCCAAATTTTTCCAGCATCAGGCCCGGCAGCCTCAAAACCAGCCAGCACGCCATCCTCAGATTCCAAGACTGCAGCACTAATTGCAGGAGAGGGTAGGCAGGTAATAATGATATCACAGGCTTCAGCCAGCGCCTTTGGACTATCCGCCCATTTCGCACCTGCTGCCAATAGCGGCGCAGCTGCCGCTTTATCTAAATCTCGAACGGTAACATCTAGCTTGTTGCGAATGAGAGAGCCAGCAAGTTTGGCACCTACATTCCCAAGGCCAATAAAGCCGATTTTCTTATCTCTCTGCATTTGGTACAACACCCTTCATATGGCTATATCTGAACGACTCTCATGGAATTAGTTGAACCAGCCAGACCAAATGGCATGCCGGCAACAATCACCATCGCATCACCGCCAGAGACAATTTGCTTGGCTTGTAAAACCGCTCTAGCTTCGTCAACTGCCTCTTCATAACCTGTTTCTGCCTGCATAATCGTCTGCGCACCCCATAAAAGGGCTAATCTGCGACTAACATCCACTGACGGTGTAAAGACAAAAAATGGCATGCCAGGCCGCTCGCGGGCGATACGGACAGCTGTATTGCCTGAGGCTGTAAAGGCAACAAGTGCACCTGCCTCTACAGCACTTGCCAGACCAACAGCTGCATGCGCCACAGCATGATAGACTGTCTGCTCAATCGGCATGCGTTTTGGTCCATCATGCGGATGTTTGCGCACATGACTTTCTGCTGCTGTTACAATTCTGGCCATGATTTCCACAGCCTCAACAGGATACTGACCTGCTGCTGTTTCAGCCGATAACATGACAGCATCAGCACCATCAAAGACAGCTGTTGCTACATCAGAGGCCTCTGCTCGTGTTGGTGTTGGGGCTTGGATCATAGATTCTAGCATCTGTGTGGCGACCAGGACAGGCTTGCCAATCTGCCGGCATTTTCCGACAAGGTTTTTCTGAACAGACGGCACTAATTCCGGCGGTAATTCCACACCGAGATCACCACGCGCAACCATAATACCATCTGAAGCTTGAATGATATCATCAATGTCATCTAGCGCAGCTGGCTTTTCGATTTTAGACATTAATAATGCACGATCGCCAATGATGGTACGCGCTTGCAGCACATCACTTGCACTCTGGACAAAGGATAGTGCTACCCAGTCAACACCATGCTGAAGGGCAAATTCCAGATCGCTTAGGTCTTTTTCTGTCAGTGGTGATGTTGCCAGCTTTACATCCGGTATATTCACACCTTTGCGACTCATTAAAGGGCCGCCGACCATCACTTCAGCCCGCATGAAGTCAGCACCCATTTCTCTGATAGTCAATCTAAGCTTGCCATCATCTAAAAGCAGCGTATGACCAGGTAATAACGCATCAAAAATTTCAGCATGCGGTAAATAGACTCGGCTCCCATCACCGATTTTTGGATCTGTATCAAGTTGCAGCATCTGTCCTGCTTCCAGCACAATGCCATCTTCCACGGTACCGATACGATATTTTGGCCCCTGCATATCAGCTAGAATGCCGATCGCATGACCTACCTTTTCTTCTAAGGCTCTGATTGATTTGATGCGAGCCGCATGTTCATCTTGGGTGCCATGTGAAAAATTCAGGCGAAACACATTTACGCCAGCAGCAACTAATGCCGCAATTTTGTCAGGCGAATCGCTTGCAAAGCCTAATGTTGCAACGATTTTTGTAAAACGTGTCATAGATACCCCCGCGCCATCGCTGCTAAATTTCATACCGCCTTTATAGCGGGCTGCAGCTAGTCTGACTTATCTATCAGCATAGATGCCAGTTTCATACCGTAAAAATCTGTAACAGGAAATCACAGACTCGCATTTTTATTATCGACGAAATCGATATTTCAGCAACCATTTTCCATGAGGGCAGCACGCTATCTTATGTGTCTTTTTTCTTGGCGTCTAAGGTATGGTTTGTTATGTCCATTAGCCTTAGGAGACGCCATATTATGCCAGCTATAAAGTCAGCTACATAAACGCATCAGGACTAATAGCTTAAGATTGGCAGACCAAGAGATCGATATGAAAGCCCAACCGATGATATCCATAGATAATGTCAGTATGCATTTTGGCGGTATTAGAGCTGTTGATGGTGCCTCACTCGAAATCGCAAAAGGTAGCATCACTGGTCTTGTTGGCCCAAATGGTGCCGGCAAAACAACATTATTCAATATGATCGCAGGGGCCTACAAACCAACAGCAGGCCGCATTCTGCTAAATGGTGAAGATATTACTGGCCTCAAACCACATCAGCTCTTTGAAAAAGGCTTGCTGCGCACATTTCAGATTGCGCATGAATTTTCCAGCCTATCTGTTTTGAACAATCTGATGATGGTACCAGACCAGCAATATGGTGAAAGCCTGTTTGGCGCCTTGTTCGGAACAACCCGTATCAGAGATGAAGAGGCTGCCAATCTAAAGAAAGCAGAAGAGGTTGTTGATTTCCTCGGGCTGAAACATGTGAAGCATGAGGCTGCTGGGAACTTATCAGGGGGGCAGAAAAAACTGCTGGAACTAGGCCGCACAATGATGGTTGATGCAAAACTTGTCTTACTTGATGAGGTTGGTGCAGGCGTGAACAGGACCTTGCTCAAATCCATCGGTGATGCCATCCAGCGTCTCAATACAGAACGTGGATATACATTTTGCATGATTGAGCATGATATGGATTTCATCAGCCGGCTATGCGACCCTGTTATTGTGATGGCGAAAGGCGCTGTGCTGACACAAGGCTCAGCAGATGAGATAAAATCCAACCAGGATGTTATTGAAGCCTATCTTGGTACCGGCCTGAAAAACCGTCTTACCAACAACGACACTAAACAACAGACCCAAACAGATACAGCCACAAACACCAAGGCTGCAAGAGGCAGAAAATGAGTGTTTTAACTGGCACAAATATGACTGGTGGCTATGGTGGCCC
>WTHY01000129.1 GCA_011522945.1 Alphaproteobacteria bacterium | reverse complement strand
AGCGTCTGGTTTCGAGCGTGTTGCCTTGGTTGCTGAGCTGCCGGATCAGTAAAATGCGCCGTATCTGCCCACAGACATCGAATAGTCATATAATTGAGGACAAGCTGTAACCCATGTTGCGTCCGGTTCTAACCTCTTTATTTGTGCATATTGCTGTTGTTTTGCTCTTTACAATCAGCTGGCCATTTTTTGATGATGACCGGTCTATTGCGCAGCCAATGGTGATTGTGGATGTGGTTGCCACAGTGCCAAAAACCAATCTCGCACCATCAGCAAAGAAACAGGCTGAAACGGTGGAAAAAGCCTCTGCCTCACGGTCAGCGCCTAAGCCGCCGCCAGCGCCGCCAAAGCGGCCTAAGCCACCAGCACCGAAACCAGCACCGAAAGCTGAGATTAAGCCTGTGCCTGAACCAAAGCCTGCACCAAAAGCAGATCCGTCTGATGCAGCTGAAATCATCCCTGATAAGAAAAGCGCAGTAGATGTGCCATTACCTAAACCAAAGGCTCAGCCAGTTGAAAAGGTTGATATCGCTATACCGGTTAGCCGTCCAAAGGCACCGAAAAAGCCAGCTGTGCCAACGGCGAAGCCGAAGCCAAAACCGAAGCCAGAACCGGCAGCCAAACCAAAGCCAAAGCCGACTGCTAAACCAGCCCCAAGGCCAAAAGCTGACCCGGATGCAGCGGCCCGCCTGCGTGATAGGGTGAATAAACTCGCTAAAGAGCAAAAGCAGAAGGATAGAGACCAGGCTTTAACAGGTGTTTTGCAGAATCTGGCGAAGGCCTCTGCCGCCTCAAAGCCAGATGCACCAAAAAAGCGAGCTGATGCGCAAGATAAAGCTGAAGATGAGATGACAGCTGCCTTGGAACAGGCGGTGCAGACAAATACACCTACCCGCCCAACGCCAATCGGCATGTCAGAAATTGATAGGTTGCGTGCGCATATCACTCAATTCTGGTCGCCGCCTGTTGGGGCGGCCAATGCGCATAAATTACGCGTGACGGTAAGAATAGTGAGGCCGCAACGTGATGGAACAGTTGAGACAGTGGAGATTGAAAATCGTATGCGCTATCGGGCGGATAAAAGCTTCCGTGTAGCTGCGGATGCAGCACGGCGCGCTGTATTAGAGGCAAGTCCATTACCCTTGCCGGCTGATAAATATGAACAGTGGAAGGACTATATCATATTTGAGTTTGACCCAAGCTTCATTTCTGGAGAATAAAGAGACACAAAATAGTGTATATCGTTTGGTTTAACTAAATTCGACCTAATTTATATCGCATTTATACAGTAATGTTGTCACAAGAAGCGTTTGGCAATTCAGCGCCAGCATATAAGAGGATTAAAATGATGAAAGCGATAAGGATGCATAGCACATACCGCGTGAAATCTTTTATTCTATGGCTAACGGCAATCCTAATATTGCCGCTATGCTTGTCCCAGCAAGCGCATGCGCAATTGCGACTGGATATCACTGAAGGTCAGGTAGAGCCTATCCCTGTGGCGATTGCAGATTTTACCGGTCAAGATGGTCTGCCAAGTGCTGTTGGTCGTGAAATTGCGCAAATTATTTCCAATGATCTTGTGTCATCTGGCTTGTTTAAAGCTGTGGATCAGGCAGCCTTTATTGCGCCACCAGAATCGCCGGCCATCCGTCCTGTTTTCAACAGCTGGACACCTCTGGGCATCAAAGGCCTCCTCGTAGGGTCAGCTTTTTTGGACGAAAATGAGCAACTGATTGTGGAATTCAAGCTCTGGGATGTTGTCGCGCAACGGGAAATGACTGAGGGCGGCGGCTCAGCAGATAAAGCTGGTCTTAGGCGCCTGTCTCATCAAATTGCCGATTTCGTATATGAAGAATTTACCGGCGACACAGCCTATTTTGACACACAAATTGTGTATGTCTCAGAATCTGGCCCGCCAGAGGCACGCATCAAGCGTCTTGGCATTATGGACCAAGACGGGCACAATCATAGATTCTTAACCTCAGGGTTGGATCTGGTGCTTACGCCGCGCTTTTCACCAACGGCGCATGAAATAGCTTATCTGCATTATTTTAAAAATGAACCTAATGTGTATTTGTTAGATGTGGCGACAGGACGTACTGAACGGCTTGGTGCGTTCCCTGGCATGACATTTGCGCCTCGCTTTAGTCCGGATGGTAACCAACTTATTATGTCACTTGCCAAGGATGGTCTCACAGATATCTACAAGATGGATTTGCGCACACAATCATTGTCACGTTTGACGCAATCATCATCAATTGACACCTCGCCATCATTCTCTCCTGATGGCAGCAAAATTGTCTTTAATTCAGATAGAGGTGGCTCGCAGCAGCTTTATGTCATGAATGCAAATGGCTCAGATGTGCGCCGTATCAGCTATGGTGATGGGAAATATGCCACGCCTGTTTGGTCCCCAAGAGGTGATATCATTGCCTTCACAAAAATTTCTGGGGGTGAGTTCTATATTGGTGTCATGCGTCAGGATGGTACAGGAGAGCGTCTGCTAGCACGTGGATTTCTAGTCGAGGCGCCTACTTGGGCGCCAAATGGCCGGGTTTTGATGTATTTTAAGCAACAGCCTACCAATAGTGATGGGTCTGGTGGGGCAACACATCTCTACCGCGTTGATATTACCGGTTTTAATGAAAGACGTGTGATTACGCCAGCTGATGCTAGTGACCCAGCATGGTCACCTTTGCTTCAATAGGGTCAGCATATCTAATAGTGAATAGATGCTGACTGTGTAAGATTTTGAAGGCCATAATGGCTGTTTGTAGGCGAATAGAGCAGCTCCATTGGCAGAAATGCAGGAATTAGCAGTGAATTCTGCGTTTTAAGTTGATTTTCTTAACCAATTATGGTTCCCATGTGGAACGCTGTGGTGATTTTCTAGACAAAAATGACATGTAGTCATGGTCTGGTGAAATTGGGCCATGCGTGCTATTGTGTAAAAACAACAGAATTTTAGATGCGGGACGCCGCTACATAGACACACGATATTTATTTGGAGACCAGTATGATCCAACGCCTTCTTACTTTGTTTGCTGCAGCGGCTCTGCTGGCAGCCTGTGAAACTGCATCAGAAGTTTCAAGCGACGCATCTGGCGGCGCATCAGCATCAACAGCTTCATCAGCATCAACAGCTGCTTCAAGTGATGCTGGCTCATCATCTAGCAGCTCAGCTGGTTCATCTTCTTCAGATTCTGCATCAGCATCTGGCTCGTCTGCTGGGTCAGCCAGCCTGACTGCTGAAGAGCAGCTGACACAGATTGGTACACAAATCTTCTTTGGATTTGATTCCGCCGTATTGAGTGACAAAGCGCAAGCGACTTTAGATCGTCAAGCAGCGTTCCTGACCTCAAACCCGGCACTGCGCATCACAATCGAAGGTCATTGTGATGAGCGTGGCACACGCGAATATAACCTAGCACTTGGTGAGCGCCGCGCCTCTGCGTCTCGTGACTACCTTGTAGCCAAAGGTGTAGATTCAGCGCGTATCCGCACTGTGTCTTACGGCAAGGAGCGTCCGGCAGTTGTTGGTTCAAACGCAGCAGCTTGGGCGAAGAACCGTCGTTCAGAAACTGTGCTGAACTAGATAAAGAAAGGCCTTCGGCCTGTCTGTTATAGCAAAAAGGTCCGATAAATATCGGGCCTTTTTATTTGCCCCAATTTTGCCTAAATGCTCTGGTTATTTAGACGAGTTTCATACTGATAAAGAGTTCACGTTATGACCCGCAATATTGTTCGTAGTTTTGCTTTATTTTCAACACTAGCCCTCGCGCCAATCTTTGGTACGGCCATGATGCCATCACATGCGCAGGCGCAAACCGTCTCAGATAATAATGACTTGGTGGCTCGTCATCAGGTCCGGCTGGATACTGTTGATAGTCAATTACGGGAATTGCGTGGGGTTCTTGAGACGGATTTACGGAGTTTGCGTATTCAGCTAGATCAGATAACCGAAATTGCTGATTCAGCTGACTTATCTGTGTCAAAATTGCGTCGCGAGCTTAGCCAAGAAGTGGCTCGCCTTGATGATACGATTGAGATTATGGAGCAACGGCTTCGTCGAACCATTGAATTATCCTCAGATATTGAATTTCGTGTATTGCGGCTAGAAAAGCGGCTAGACACTCTGATCGCCTTAAATATTGGTGGTCAGGATTTGACAACAAACCCGCAATCCGCACCTGTAATCATCGGCAGGGCAAACACAGCTGATGACCCAGATCGTACTGCCGGGTCTGATACATTGGCAGCTGGACAAGCGCCAACTGTGGTTATCTCACGCGATGAAGATACGGGTGAGACAGTTTGGACAGTCAATGAGGATCAGTTAAATTCTGCCCTTCAAGCTGATAATACAGGTGCCCTGAGTAACGCAGCTGATGCGCCTGCAAATGCTGATAGTGTTGACCTTGATAATGTCAGCACTGACGCCGCAGCAACAGATGGTTTGTCTGAGGCCTCATCGGCACTAGCAACAGAGGCAGAAGCGGAAGCAGCGAGCTTGCCATCAGTTCTTCCTGATACTGAGCCAGAGGCACAATTTACATTTGCGCTAAACCGGGCTTTGCAAAATGAGCTTGATATAGCTGAACAGGCTTTCGAGGAATTCCGCGCTGTAAATCCTGACCATAGCCGAGCTGCAGATTCTCTATTTTGGCTTGGACGGGTTCAGCTGATGCAGGGTCAGTATGAAAAGTCGGCTATGACATTCACAACTTTCAATTCAGAATATCCAAATGATAGCCGTATAGTGGATACCACCTTGTTTATTGCCGAGTCTGTGTCTCAGTTTGCAGAACCAGAGCAAGCCTGTGCTATTTATGCATCATTGCCACAATTACTGGATGCGCCAACTGAGAATTTCACCAAGCGCATTGGCGAATTAGCAAATAGTGCTGGTTGCAACTAAATCTTTTGAAACAGCGCTTCATGCCATTCGTGAGGGGCTGGTTAGATTTGGCTTAGATGGAACTGCGCCCATTATTTCAGCAGTATCAGGTGGCCCTGATTCGCTGGCATTGAGCCTTCTGATGCAGCAAATTGCCAATGAGGGCGGGCGACAGCATAAAGCTGTAATCATTAACCATGGATTGCGTGAAGCCGCTGCTGCGGAGGCAAATATTGCCGCGGCAGCTGTAGCAAAGTTTGGGATTGCCTCTGAAATACACCAGATATGCGAGCCGAAACCATCAGGCGGTATACAGGCTTTTGCCCGCAAACACAGATTATCTTTACTTGCGGCAGCTGGCAGAGCTGCCGGGGCCATTGTCTGTTTTGGACATCATAGGCAGGATCAGGCAGAGACCATCTATATGCGGCTGTCAAAGTCAAGCGGCTTGACGGGTCTGTCTGGTATGCCGGAGTTGCGAGTGCATGAGGGATGTCTATTTGTAAGGCCTCTATTGTCAGTACCACCTGAACTCTTATCCCAGATTTGCGAGGACGCAGGTCTTACAGCTGTGCAAGATCCGTCAAATTATGATAGGCGCTTTGAGAGAGTGCGCGCACGCCAACATCTTTATCAAGATACTGGTCTGTCTCAAAACTTAGTGCAATTGGGAAAAGCAGCAGGTGCAATCTCTGCTCAGTTAGACAGTGAGCTTGTAAAGCGGTTACAGGGTCATGTGGTGTTTAACCCGCCTTATGCTGCATCTTTTGAAACAGAACCTTTTTTACAGCTGCCAGATTTACTGCGCCGCAGAGCCTTAACCATATCACTGCTGAATATCGGGGCAGGAGAGCATCCGGCAGGCCAGAATGCAATATCGGCTCTTGATACAGCAGTTGCAAATGGTCAAAAGACAACATTGGCCGGATGTATCATCACCCACGAAAGCTCTCATATCAGAATTTTTCGTGAAGCACGCCATCTCCCAGAACCGCTTGTGCTAAGTGATGAAAATGCAGGGCATATTTTTGACAGATGTTGGCATATTACAGGCGTTGCTGGATTACGTTTTGCACCGCTTGGTGTGGCTGGCTATAGGCAACTACCGAAGGAGTCTGCCTTGCGTAGCTACTTGGCACAATGGCCTTATCCAACGCGTCTTAGATTTCCTGTTCCTACACCTCTTGACGTTGAGGGTGGGGCACACCACTTTAAACTCATGGAAAGATGGGTGAACGCGCCAGACACTGTGGCAGACCGCTTTACATTGCGCTTACCGCTAGGTCGCACGCGTTCTATATCCTCATGGCTCTAGGGCGAGATTGCTCTGGGTTCATTTGTTAACTAGGCAAAGGCATAGGCTTGTGAATAATCTAAGACGCAATATCGTTATCTGGCTCATTATTGGTGCTGCTTTAATGGCTCTTTTCAATATGTTTCAGGGTGCAGGCACGACAACGTCTAGCAGTCAGATTGCCTATTCTGATTTTATTACCCAAGCTAAATCAGGTGGCCTTACAGAGGTCGTTATAGAAGGCTCACAGTTGCAGGGTGTAACACGTGATGGCCGGATTGTATCTAGCTATAAGCCAGATGGAACCGATGTGGTCAGCGTGCTGTCTGACACAGATGTGCGCATTGATGCGCGTCCTGACACATCAAATATGCCAGGGTTCCTCTCAGTATTGCTGAGCTGGTTCCCAATGTTACTATTTATTGGTGTGTGGATCTTCTTCATGCGTCAAATGCAAGGTGGCGGCCGCGGCGGTGCAATGGGCTTTGGCAAGTCACGCGCGAAGATGCTGACAGAGCATCACGGGCGCGTAACTTTCGAAGATGTCGCTGGCATTGATGAAGCCAAGACCGAGCTTGAGGAAGTTGTTGAATTTCTAAAAGACCCAGGCAAATTCCAACGCCTTGGTGGTAAAATTCCAAAAGGTGTTTTGCTTGTTGGCCCTCCAGGTACAGGTAAGACATTATTGGCACGCGCAATTGCGGGTGAAGCTAATGTGCCATTTTTCACTATTTCAGGCTCTGATTTTGTAGAAATGTTTGTCGGCGTAGGTGCAAGCCGAGTCCGTGATATGTTCGAGCAAGGCAAGAAAAATGCACCTTGTATTATCTTCATTGATGAAATCGATGCTGTTGGGCGCCATCGTGGCGCTGGCCTTGGTGGTGGAAATGATGAACGTGAACAAACATTAAACCAGATGCTGGTGGAGATGGACGGGTTTGAAGCGAATGAAGGGGTTATCCTCATTGCTGCTACGAACCGCCCAGATGTATTAGATCCTGCGCTCTTGCGTCCTGGCCGTTTTGACCGCCAGGTTGTTGTGCCGAATCCTGATGTAATGGGCCGTGAGCGTATTCTTAAGGTCCATATGCGTAAGAGCCCGCTAGCTGCTGATGTAGATGCGCGTATCATTGCGCGTGGTACGCCGGGATTTTCTGGCGCTGATCTTGCAAATCTTGTCAATGAAGCTGCGCTACTTGCTGCCCGGAAAGGCAGACGTACGGTTGCGATGGCCGAGTTTGAAGAAGCAAAAGATAAAGTCATGATGGGCTCAGAAAGACGTTCAATGGTCATGACAGATGATGAAAAACGGCTCACGGCCTACCATGAAGCGGGTCATGCGGTTGTAGCCTTACATTGCCCGGCTTCAGACCCAATCCACAAAGCCACAATCATTCCAAGAGGCCGCGCCCTTGGCATGGTGATGCGTCTACCAGAGGGAGATCGTGTATCTCTTGCAGTGGATAAGCTAAAGGCTGATTTGCGTGTTGCTTGTGGTGGCCGCATTGCAGAAGAATTGATTTTTGGTGCTGAGAAAGTCACAACAGGTGCAAGCTCTGATATCAGGATGGCAACTGATGTGGCCCGTAGAATGGTCACAGAATGGGGTATGTCAGACAAATTAGGCTTCCAAGCTTATAGTGGCGATGAACAAGAGGTATTCCTTGGCCGGTCTGTAACACAACAGAAGAATGTCTCTGAAAAGACAGCAGACATCATTGATACAGAGGTACGCCGTATCATTGATGAGGCGTATGAGGATGCAGAAAACTTACTGAAGAAATATAATAATCAGTTGGAAAATCTTGCTCAAGGTCTGTTGGAATATGAGACTTTGAACGGTGAGGAGATTAAAATCATCGTTGAGGGTGGAACCTTGTCGCGGAATGTGTCCTCTGATGATGAACCGCCAGCAAGCCCACGTGCAAAGCGCCCCCGTGGCGGTTTGCCAACCGGTGGTCGGTCTCGTGCTCGCTCTGATGGTGAACCAACAGGGCCAGAGACAATATAAGAGACAATCTAAATGTCAGACGAAAATCCAAGCGGGTCTGAGGTATTCTAACAGAGCCCAAGGATATTTAACGGAGCCTGTGGCAAGTTCGCAGGTTCCGAGACAACACAAATT
>WTHY01000106.1 GCA_011522945.1 Alphaproteobacteria bacterium | reverse complement strand
CAGAAGATGACAGTTCTGTAGACAACCAGCCAGCAGACAGCTGATCTGCAGCAAAATTGCCAGTAACTGACTGAAATTAAGACTCTTGGCCGATGCGCTTAAATATTTAGGAGACGGGATAACGAAGTCATCTGTGCGGATAGGCGAATGCCCGGGCTATCTCAAAACTTGTCATGCACGGGAAAATCATGCCATATCAGCACTATGTTGTTGCGTTTGGTTTTGAGTATTAACTATGTCTAAAAAACGCGCCTTGCAAACACCTGAGTTTACCAAGAAATTCTTTGAATGGTTTGGTGTTATAACAGCTATTTTCTACTCACTTTTTGTTGCATCCAATACAGGTCTTGAGTTTTTGGGTTTCACCTTGCTGCTGACTTCCGCCATCTCGATTGGTATTTGGGCCTATCTTGGCAAGCATCGAGGTATATTATTATTACAGCTTTTTTACGCCGCAGCAGGTATTATTGGCATGGTGCGCTGGTTTTAAATCTGGCAACCAAGCGGCCGTAATCTTAAAAACCGCTCTGACATTGCCATATGCCGCTCATAATCGATGACTGGTGTAAAATTGATAATAGCTACAGCGAGAGCTGCGCAGTATTACCACTGTCTTTTAAAGACCGATGTCCGATGAAAATATAATGAATGGTCTCGTGTTTCAGGTGGCTTGTATTGCGCTTTAAACTGCCACATTATTGACGTAATTAGAGGGCTGAATTTGACTACTTAATTCAGGAAGACCTTAAATAGGCGGAGTGTTATGCGCAACTGGATACAGATTTTGGGGATGTGCTTAGCCTTTGGACTAAGCAGTCAAACTCTTGCCCAAACACCAAAGCTAGAGGCCGTTGGCCCTGCATTAGAGCATCCCTGGGGCATAGATTTCTTAGATGATACTAAGGTGCTTGTAACTGAACGTATTGGCGGCTTGCAGCTTATTGATCTATCAACAGGTGCGGCATCTAAAATCACAAACCTGCCAGAGGTGGTGGCGGAAAGACAGGGCGGTTTGCTAGATGTACTAGTTGACCAGAATTTCCTGTATCTCTGCTATGCCAAACAGCAAAAAGATGGTGTTGTTACAGCGATTGATAGAGCAATACTCACTGGAACGCAGTTACAATATCGCAAAACGATTTTTATGACGAACACACCCTCTCGATCTGCTATCCATTTTGGCTGCCGGCTAGCAGTGCAGGATGAATTTCTGTTTGCCAGCCTAGGTGACCGTGGCACACGGGAAAATGCGCAAAATCCGGAAACACATGCTGGCTCTATCATACGCATTACACTTGATGGCAAGGAGCCGGAAAATAATCCGAAACAGGCAGGCTGGTTAGCGGAGACATTTTCCATTGGTCACAGGAATCCGCAGGGTCTGGCGATACATCCAGATACAGGCGCGCTTTGGTCGCATGAACATGGGCCAAAAGGTGGTGATGAAATAAATATTATCGAAGCTGGCAAGAATTATGGTTGGCCTGTAGTAAGTCATGGGCGGGAATATATGAGTGGGCTGAGAGTTAGCAAGTTTGACAGTCTTGAGGGATATGTAGATCCAAAATGGGTTTGGGTGCCGTCAATCGCCCCATCTGGCATGGCTTTTTACCCAGCCAAGGATGGATCTGCTGCCATGTTTCCAGATTTATCAGGCTCGTTGCTAGTGGGTTCATTGAAGTTTCGCCGGCTCTATCAGGTGATGTTAGATAAAGATGGGCTGCCCACATCTGAAACAATATTGATTGACAAGACACTAGGCCGAATTCGAGATGTTGCTATAGCGAAAGATGGAGCAATATTACTTTTGAATGATGCTGGTAAGAGTGCAAATCCGCCTGGTGGTCTATATCGGATTAGCCGTTAGAGGAGGCTATATTGATCTGTATCCCTGTAGATGTACCTCAGTCAGTATGCGAAATTGATGATGAGCTGAAGGCTATTTATCATAGTAAGGATACAGTTTGTATCTGGGTGTTTCAAACGCGCACTGACAGGAACCGCTTTATGGATGAAACAATCGGCATGTCGAAAGCAGAACGGCAGGCCTATTTCGACCAGCATTTTGCGCCCTCAATAGCCTAACTGATATGCTAAGAAATGATGCATTAACTTAGAGTAATAGCCGAAAATTGTGGTAGTTAGAAAAGCTTAAATGGCTCATAGAAAGAGATACTCGATACACAAACATTATTAGATAGGCTGTAGGACGCCATGAAATTATATATTGGCAATAAGAATTACTCATCATGGTCTATGCGGCCTTGGGTATTGATGCGCGCATTAAATATTCCCTTTGATGAGGTAATGGTCAAATTTGACGGGTTTTCGGCTAGCTCGCAATTTAAGACAACCATGACCGCGCTTACTCCGAGTGGGACAGTCCCTGTTTTGGTTGATGGTGATATCTGTATCACTGACACATTGGCAATTCTGGAATATTTGTATGAACAACAGGCAGATATCTGGCCAGATGATAAAGCTGCGCGTGCTGCTGCCAGAAATTTGACTAGCCTGATGCATAGTGGCTTTGTAGCACTTCGAAGTCATTGCCCGATGATAATTGATGCTGACTTAAAGCATGTTGGTGCTGCGCTTTACAGGCTGCATGAAGATTTACGCAGTGATTTGGCACTGCTGGAACAAGTCTTAGCGCCATATCTAACAGAGCCAGCAGGTCCGCTATTTGGTAAATTTTGCGCTGCTGATGCATTTTTTGCTCCTGTAATGATGCGCTTGACAGGGTTTGGATTGCCACTCTCGCCAGCTTTGGAGGCATATCGGGCCTATATCACCTCATACCCAGCTATTCAGGCCTGGGTAGCTGATGCTCTGGCAGAACAGGAATTTCTTGATTTTGAGGAGCCATACCGGTCAGGCCCTGACACTGACCCTGACTTTGGTAATCTTATGTTTGATACCCATATTCGCAGCTATCATTCAGATGATAAGCAGGCTGTTATAGCTTTGTGGGAAGATTGTGGCTTAACACGTCCCTGGAATGATCCTGAGCTTGATATAGCGGCTAAGCTAACAGTTCAGTCAGAGTTATTTTTTGTGATGTATAAAGCTGAGAAGCTTGTGGGCTCTGTTATGGCATCCTTTGATGGACATCGCGGCATGGTATATTATCTTGCGATTGCTCCAGATTATCAGAAAACAGGTTTAGGCAAGACGCTCATGGACCATGTGGAAACAGCTTTAGCCAAAAAAGGCTGTTCTAAAATCAATCTTATGATCCGTGAGGATAATCATCTGGTTCAGAATTTTTACCATAGGATCGGATATAGGCGTCAGGATGTGACAGTCTATGGAAAATGGCTGACAGATGGGCCAGCTGGGTGAAGTGTTGTAGATTTTGGCATTGGTAAAAGGACTTGCGAATTGCGCCCTAAGTTTGGGCTCTGCAATAAGCAGGGCCAGGACACTAACCACATATATGCATGAAGAGTTAGCCTCTCTCATACTAGCGCGGTGATGTTCATGCTAAAGCATGTCGGTTTTCTGCAGGACCAGGACAGCCTGTTTATGCTACACCCACATAAGATACAGTTTTAAGATAGGTTAGACCCATGGCAGATAGCTCATCAGATCAGTCTATTTCAGTTATTTCACTCAGTGAATTAAGAGATGAGTATGACGGGCAGTTGCTGAAATACTGCCAGGCTGAGATGGCAGATGATGTGCTAATTCAGTTTTCCGCGGAAATTGAGGTCGCCGGTCAGGGCACAAATCTATTTGAAGTCATGGTTGCTGTAACATGGCATTATCAGATGGCTGAGCCAGTTGCGGCGCTGGCTGAGCAGCTCGGCAATGATAAAGCTGTGCCACTATTTGCATGGGTGCCAGCCCATCTATTTGGTACAGACGCGTTTTCAGTTCATATTTCTGAGCATGATTTAGGAGAAAATCTTGCGCATGGCCTTATCGGAGAAGTGATACGAGAAGCTGGTATCGAAGACGCGGTAGCCAAGTATAAGCCGAAAAGCGCTTAACTAGCTGCGCTAAGCACCTGCCTGCTATATGCTGGTGCAAATACGCAAAGGTGAATGGCAAAAGATAATGTCGAAGAGAAAACAGGGAACATCAAGATGAGCACAACAGATTTAACCTTAGATGAAATTCATAAGCTTGCCTTCGATTGTCTTCAACAAAATGGAGCTGATGCGCTAAATGCAGAATTATTGGCAACGACAATTAGCACAGCTGAACGTGATGGCTCACTATCACATGGCTTGTTTCGATTGCCGGCCTATGTAGCAGCATTGCGCTCTGGTAAGGTTAAGGGTGATGCCCGCCCTGTTGCTGAAATTGTGAGCCCGGCGCTTATTCGTGTAGATGGTGATAATGGATATACACCGCATGCACATGCGGTTGGGCTTCCAAAGCTGATAGAGGCTGCCAAAACCACAGGTGTTGGCATTCTAGCTATTCACAAAACGCACCATATGGCAGCGCTTTGGCCGGAGGTGGAAGCACTAGCTGAAGCTGGTCTTGTTGGCATTGCCTGCACAAATTATATGCCAGCTGTAGCACCGGCGGGGGCAACCAAGGCATTTTTTGGCACAAACCCGCTCGCCTTTGCCTGGCCGCGTCCTGGAAAATCTCCAATCGTATATGATATGGCAACAGCCTCAATGGCGATGGGTGAGGTGCAAGTAGCAGCACGCGATGGCCATGATGTACCTCTTGGTACGGGCATGAATGCGGATGGTGAGCTCACAACAAATCCATCTGATATTGCAAATGGCGGGGTTTTGCTTCCTTTTGGTGGTCATAAGGGGTCTGCTATCGCTATGATGGTGGAATTACTAACAGCAGGTCTCATCGGTGAGACGTTTTCTGATGAATCAAAAGCACGAGATAATGGTGATGGTGGCCCACCACAAGGTGGACAATTTATCATGGCGTTGTCACCAGACAGGATTGCGGTTGATGATTGGGAAGCCCATTGTGATGCCTTCTTTGAGCGTATGACAGGGCTCCCGGGTCCGGGTGTTCGTTTACCAGGTGCACGCCGCCATAAAAATAGGCTGTCTAAGGCACCACGTGCGATTAATACAGCCTTGGTTGAGAAAATCCGCAGTCTTATGACGTAAATGATTTGTGGTATTATATAATACCAGTATGGCTAGTATTTTGAAAATGCGTCGCGCTTCGTACAGAGGTGCGTTTGGAGAAGCGCGCTCATCACTAAAATATTCGGATGAAAAATGCTTAGCCTCTTGAGATGAGGCATTTCAGATTACTGTAGCAGTCTAAATAATGACGTTCCACTTTTGTAAATGCTCCTCTTATGCGATTTGATACACAACATGCTGCTAGACTATATAAAGGCCGTTTGGCAGCGCAAATCATCAGTCTCATAAGTTCGATTGGCGCATATCATCTTAGGCAGCGAGCCTAACCTCTAATAAAAGAAGCTGCGGCCTAGCCTTTTACATTAGGCTGCGGCTCTATCTGATTGATGAGTTGCAAATTCTATCAAATAGTCAGCAAGCCTTTCCATAGCTGAAATGCCAACCACAGCTTCTGCGTCACTATTATAATTGGTGTTTGTATTAATATCGTAAATATAGGGCTTGCCATCTGCGTCTGTAATAAACTCAAAAGCAGATACATCTAGCTTTTGGGTTTTCATTACATTGATGCATTTAGGCAGTAAATACTGCCCAAGTGACGAGGCTGCAAAATCCATATCAATTTGAAATTTCGCTGTGCTGTCTGAGTTAGGGGCGTTACTGTCTCCTGAATTACTATCAGCAGGGCAAAAGGCAGCGTCCTCAAGCGTGCAGAAATCTGCAGGACATAGCTCGAAACCCTCAGATGTATCTACCCGCACCGCATATAAAAATTGCTGACCAATAAATTCAAGGCGCGTGATAAATGGTTTCGGAGCTTCAATGTAGCGCTGGATTAATGTTAAGCCGTCAACAGAGGGGTCAAACCCCTCACCAGCTACATAGGCCTCTAATGCAGCTCTGTCTCTAAAGAGTTGAACACCTAGTCCTTTGCCTGCTCGGTTATGTTTCGTGATTACCGGTGCACCAGAAAAGCTGTCATAAGCAGCCAGCATATCTGAGGCGGTCTCACAAACAATTGTTTCTGGAACATCAATACTGGCTTGCTTTAAAGCACCATATTGAACAGCTTTGTTAAGCTCCAAGCGAAGAGCATTGCTACCATTGAGAACAGGCGCACCTGCTGTTTCAAGCCAGCTTAATAATGCAGATGTCATCTCAGGAGCATATCGGTGGCCACGCGTATGTGATGAAGCACTCATCCGATTATAATAAATGCCTGATGCCGGTGTAGCCATCAAATCAACAGACCGCGCGCTCATATCTAGATCTGAGTATGGTGCCTGTTTTTTAGCCAGATGGTCGAATAAAGGCTGGCTCCAGTCGATATTTTCATGAATAACATGGATGGTCATCTGCGTATCTCCCGACAATTCAAACAGGCCCTATTGGCGTGAGCTAATTCACGAGGCCAAATTTTCAAGGTCACACCAAGGTTTTGACAAATAGGCTGTTTCAGACTTGCAAACAATTGCTCAGAAAACATAAGAGAAAAATAATTTAACGACATTACAGACTAGACAAAAAATATGCGTAATCTCAGTCATGGTGCAGAAAGTCATTCCAGCAGGCATATTAGCAGTTTTGACGCTTTATTCTATGTATCTGCTTTGCTACATAGAGGCATTCAACGATAAAAAGAGGGAATGTGATGCAAAAACTCCATATTCAGGAGTCGCCCCTACATGGCTTAGGTGTCTTTGCAAAAGAAGATATATCCGCTGGCGAGATAATTGAGCGCTGTCCCTATATTGTGATTGATGACGATGACCTGCAAGAGGCTAACCGGCTCAATGACTATCTTTATAATAGTCCAGACAGAGTTGGCGATTATTTATGTATGATGGGTTTTGGCATGCTGTATAATCATGGCAATCCCGCAAATGCGGAATGGCAAATAGATGATGATAACCGGTTTGTTCGATTTACAGCACTTGTTGATATTCCTGCCGGCACAGAAATTCTACATGATTATGGCGATGAATATTGGGATACACGAAAGGAAGATTAATCCTCTTCCTTTTGGGTGGCTGTGCTCGCATCTTGGGTCTGTTGTGCTCTTATTGGCGCAGATGCGCGTTGCACGAGAAACATGATAAATAGAACAGCAAATGCGTAGAGAACGATAGCAAGTGGGCTATTCAGCATGGCTTCATGTAAATTGTCATTGACGCAAATAAAGTCTTTTTTCCAGTCAGGCGTGCGTTCACTGGCCGAAAATACCTCACAAGCTGTTTTATTATCCATATTGCACGTCCTAAAATTTTAACAAAATTAAAAGAATTGCGGTGAGCGTATAACAGACACTAGAAACATTAGTGTGAAATAGCCCGCATTTACCATCACAACAAAACTTATGAATAAGGTTATTTCAAAAGGCATCTCTTCGTCAAAGAGACGTTTAAAAAATCCATGCGCGAGTAGGATGGCAAGTTCTATATACCAGAGGCTTAAAAAGGCAGCGGTGATGAAGAACATTGTGGTGAGCCCAAAACACCCATAGGCTAAAGCGCTTAGACTGGCTGCTATCGCCCCTATACCAATCGATAAATATACTCTGGTTAGCGGGCTAGATGTCATATTCATCGGCAAGAATAATGTTGCACGGGCTTCATGTTTTCCAAGTGTCATTAACAGAAAACCCAAAATGCTGTGTATGCTGCCTAAAACAAGAAATTTCCAGCCTGTTATAATAATCGTAGCTTCAACCATACTAAAAACCTAGATGGTATATTGGTTTCGGCAAGTCTACCGATACCAGCAATATGAAACCCGTCTATATAGCTACTAGTTAATCACAAGGCAGTGTTGAGATACCCCGCACTGGCCTGGCACTAGTTCAGCACTGCATGGACACCGCACTAAGATGACGCAAAAACTGCCCCAACCTTGCAAATTGAAAAGACTGTTCATCAAGCGGTCACAAAAGGGCAAACTGTGCAAAAAAAAGCGCCTTTGTCCATCACAGCCGGCTGTCCTTTTTGTCCACTTTCTAAGAATAATCATGCCTAGTGAAATGCGTCAGCCTGCTTTTCACCTAGCAGATTTAGGTAAAGACGGCAGCTATTGCGCCTGCAGCGCTCCTCGCCATATCAAGGCACATTTTCTGTGGCCATTAGTCTTATCATCTAAGCTGAGGGCCCATATTGCTTAGCTTTTCATGCGATAACCGCTCAGGAACATCCAGCGAATGATGCTTAAATTCACAATTGTGAAAAGCAGAATGGCTAATAAGCTTATGCC
>WTHY01000107.1 GCA_011522945.1 Alphaproteobacteria bacterium | reverse complement strand
AAGCCTATTCAAATAAAGAGATGTAAATGACGAATTTTGTTACGCACCTGGAATGTTCCCTAACTGGCAAAATATATGAGTCTGGGAAAGTGCATGGCTTGTCTGAAGCAGGTCGTCCGCTTCTAGTGCGGTATGATTTGGATAGAATGCGCGCAGAATTGCGTAAAGAGGATATAGCAAATTCAAAGGCGAACGGATTTTGGCGCTATGCTCCGATGCTGCCTGTAACAAAGCCTGAAAGTCGCATTTCACTTGGTGAGGTGATGACACCGCTCATGCCTTTGCACGCAAGTGCAGAAAAGCTTGGTGGTAAAGCAGGTCATATTATCGTTAAGGATGAAGGCAGATTACCGACTGGCTCATTCAAAGCCCGTGGTCTTGCACTGGCAGTGTCAATGGCACATGAATTTGGTCTGGACCATTTGGCTATACCGACAAATGGTAATGCCGGCGCAGCAATGGCTGCTTATGCACGGCAGGCGGGCATGCGGGCGACCGTGTTTTGCCCATCTGATACACCAGACATTAATATCCGGGAAATCCAGCTTCAAGGGGCTGACACATATCTTGTGAATGGCCTGATAAATGATTGTGGCAAGATAGTCGGCGAGGGCAAGGACGCTGTTGGTTGGTTTGACATCTCAACACTGAAAGAGCCCTACCGTATTGAGGGTAAGAAAACGATGGGGCTGGAGCTGGCAGAACAGCTTGGCTGGACACTGCCTGATGTCATTTTCTATCCGACAGGTGGTGGCACTGGTCTAATAGGGATGTGGAAAGCTTTTGCTGAGCTAAAAGCGCTTGGCTGGATTTCAGGTAAAATGCCGCGCATGATTGCTGTGCAGGCAGAGGGATGTGCGCCAATTGTAAAAGCCTTCCAAGATGGAGAGGAGCATGCCCCCTTATGGCAGGATGCACATACTGTTGCAGCTGGGATACGTGTACCTATTGCCGTTGGGGACTTCTTGATTTTGCGGGCAGTGCGTGAGTCAGGTGGCACAGCTATTTCTGTATCAGATGATCATATTATGTCTGTGCGCGATAATATTGCTTCTGATGATGGTATTCTCTTATGTCCGGAAGGTGCAGCCACTGCGGCCGCCTATCAATTGGCCATTGAAACTGGTGATGTAAAGCCTGATGAAAAAGCGATTTTGTTTAATTGTGCGACTGGGTTGAAATATCCAATGCCTGCCGTCATTAGCCCATTGGATAAAGACCAGCCAATCGATTATTCAAGATTCCAAAATTAAGAGGAGATACTATCTGTGGAAACCGTAAATCCTGTTTTTGTAGATTAGTATTTTTCTATTTCAACAGGGCTTATCCTCTAGATAGATAGTGCTGCATTTATCGAGAGTTTATGTAAAGGGTTTGCATGCAAAAATCTGCCTATAGACCAAGCACGAAACCTGTTTATCTAGGGTTTTTTATTTATGCTTTTGCTTTAGGTACGTTATTTCCGCGTATTGGCGATATACAAACGCAGTTAAAGGTGGAAGAGGGCGCCTTGGGGCTAGCGATAACAGGCTTGCCAATTGGAGTGCAAATATCCCTTCTTATTGCTGACCGTATTTTGGAGTCCATGCGCATTAGGACTGTAATGCTGTTCGGAGTGCCAATCATAGGGCTTTCTTTTTGGTTTGCAGCCTTGATGCCAACAGCATTTCTGTTTTTCATCTGCCTGTTTTTCTGCGGCCTCGCGGTTGGCGCCATTGAAGTGGCTGTGAATCTCGAAGCTGACCGCACAGAGTACCAGCTTGGCAGCCGCATTATGAACAGGTCTCATGCATTTTGGAGTCTCGGTTTTTTCGCCACCAGCATCGCAGGTGCATTTATGGCACAGGCAGGCATTAGCCCAGCACAGCATTTTTTACTTTTTGCTATTATCGGCGCGCTTGCAACAGCCTATGTGTTCTGGTCATTTGAGCAGGCGCCGGAGAGGCCCGGTGCAGATGTAGATACCCCCTTATTCGTGAAACCCACAAAGCCTATAATGCTTCTTGTCTTTTTAACCTTATCAGCAATGCTTGTTGAAGGGTCCTCAATTGATTGGTCTGTGATCTATATGCGAGATACATTCGCGACTGTCCCACTCGTGAGTGGTCTTGCTCTAGCCTTTGTTGCGTTTTCACAGTTTGTCACACGGTTTTTTGCGGATTCAGTTGTTGAGCGTTACGGGCCGGAATTTGTATCAAAAATCAGTATCATTCTGATGTTTGTAGGCGTCTCTATCGTTGCCTTCTCACAACTTGCGGCTCTATCTCTATTTGGTTTTATGCTGATGGGCATTGGATGTGCTGTGATTTTTCCGCTAGCTATGTCTGCTGCAGCACAGCTTCAGGATAGACCGGCGGCGGTTAATATCGCCTCGCTAGCGCAAATTAGTTTCGTGGTATTTTTATTGGCACCACCATTGCTAGGCTTCGTAGCAGAACATATTCATATCCGCGCAGCCTTTGG
>WTHY01000033.1 GCA_011522945.1 Alphaproteobacteria bacterium | reverse complement strand
GGCTCAGGCCGTTTTTGATGGGCTTTTCGTTGTGCGGCTGCACCTCTGTTACCAGTGCGCTGGGAATGGTCTGTGCGCTCGCCGCTATGTCGCTGGCCAGAACGTGGCTTTGGTTTGCCGCCTTTTTTGAACGGTCCGGTGTTTTTACCAGCTGCCTTTCCTGCTTTTTTGGGCGCAAGGCTTAACCTAAGCGTAGGCTTCTGCATTTCAGGAGAATCATTATTCGGTGTTTTGTCATCAGAAACTGTCATGCGATGCAATAGACCATTGCTGCTGCCACTTGTCTATTCTCTAATTTGTGCAATATTGGCCTTATGGAAGAAAAATTACAAAAAAATGACGAAACTACAGCTTCTGAGCGGGATGCGCCAGCGGCTCCCAAATCACCGTCTGATACATCTGTTCCTCATGAGCGTGGTGGACCAAAAGGGCCAGAGCCAACACGGTTTGGTGATTGGGAAAGTAATGGCCGCTGTACAGATTTTTAAATCTGCTGAGCAATCATGCCGCGCTTGAAAACCGAAATCCTGATACGATCTGCATTACGGCTTGCAGATTCGCAGATGATATCAGCTGCAATCGCCCATCGCGGTGATTCTGATGCTGGGGCACTTTTTGTGGAAATCGAAAAGAGTTTTTCAGAAGCCAAATTATTATGCCGTACATTGGGGTTTGATGGCGGTTATGAGTGGGTGTCCTTAAGCGGAGAGGGATGGCGCCATCCGATTGATATTCAAGCGCTTGTGGAGCGTGAGCGGCAAAGAGATCCGGATTGCTGGGTTGTATCTGTTCAAGACCCAAAAGGGCGAAATATTTTTGACCAGCTGGATATCTCAGATAGCGACCTGTGATCATGCGCTGTTTGTGAATTGCCAGCATAATGTTTCCGCGTTTATAACCAGCGCATAATTGGGAGCTTTTTTATGACAAAACAGATCGCTTTACATGATCTAAGCCTTATGTCTGGTTCGGACCGTGCTGAATTATTGAAACGAACAGAAGATGACTTGAGCTATTTTATTTCTAATGTTGGGTCGATCATTGAGGCGGTCCGGCTCGAAGGTGATGTGGCTTTAGCGCGTTTTGCAGCTGAATTTGATAAAGCAAAAAATGTGTCTTCAGAACATATTTTGGCTAGCGAGGCTGAATTTTCCGCTGCTTTTGACAGTCTGGATCCAGAATTTATCGAGGTTCTGGAATATGCGGCGGATAATATTCGGCGCTTTCATGAACATCAAAAGCCTGAACCTCTCTGGATGACTGAAATCAGGCCTGGGGTGCATGTTGGGGAAAAAACCACAGCTATTGATACAGTTGCGTTATATTCGCCGCGTGGTAAGGGCTCATTTCCATCTGTAACACTCATGACCGCGATACCAGCAATTGTGGCTGGTGTACCAAATCCGGTGATTTTAACGCCGCCTGGCCCAAATGGCGAAATTGATCCGGCGACTTTGGTTGCGGCGCGCATTGCCGGTGTTGAAATGGTGGCAAGAGCTGGTGGTGCACAAGCTGTGGCTGCAGCTGCTTTTGGTACAGAATCAATCCCGAAATGCCAAAAGATCGAAGGCCCTGGAAGCCCGTGGTTTGTGGCGGCTAAACAGGTGTTGGCCAATGAAATTGACAGCCGTCTACCAGCTGGGCCCTCTGAAGTGATTGTTATGGCAGACCCATCTGCAAATCCTGACCTTGCGGCCTTGGATATTCTGATTGAATCCGAACATGGTTCAGATAGCTCTGGGTTTTTAGTCACATGGTCTCGCGAGCTGGCTGAGGCAGCAATTCAGAAGATCCCCACATTTTTAGACTCTATGTCAGATGAACGTGCAGGCTATGCTATGGATGTATTATCTGGGACAAATGGTGGTGTTGTTCTGGCTGAATCAGCGGAAGATGCTTATCAATTTATCAATGATTATGCCCCTGAGCACTTACAGATACTCTCATCCGCGCCTGAACAGCATCTTGAGCATATTACCAATGCGTCAGAAATTCTTCTCGGGGATTATGCGCCGGGCTCGTTGGCAAATTATATGATGGGTCCAAATTGTGTGTTGCCAACCTCTGCTGCTGCTAAACGGCATTCACCACTCGGGGTAGCTGATTTTGTGAAATCTACCTCTATAGGGCGTGTCGAGGCGCATGGTTTTGCCGAAATGGCGCCAAAAACAGAGATATTTGCAAGATATGAGGGGTTTGATGCTCACGCAAATGCTGTCTCAGAGATGCGGCATAAATTTTTGAAATAAGCACGATTACATTGTAAGTGACTATCTAACTTGCTGGTAAAATAGGTGATGCGCTATATTCGCAGCATCACTGGAAATTTTGTGAGCATCTCAGAAATCGAATTCATGGCGAAATTAACATCATCAAAAGTAAATACACAAATAGATGGCATTGACCGCCGTTTGTCTGTCGCACCGATGATGGATTGGACAGATAGGCATTGTCGGTATTTTCATAGGTTGTTGGCGCCGCAAGCTTTGCTTTTCACTGAAATGGTCACAGCCGAAGCGATTTTACATGCAGGCGCAGATCGGTTTTGTGCGCATGATGTCGCAGAAGCCCCCTTGGCCTTGCAGCTTGGTGGGTCTGACCCTAAACGTCTGGCAGCTGCTGTTGCGGCTGTTAGATCATATGAATTTGCAGAAATAAATCTCAATGTAGGCTGTCCATCTGATCGTGTGCAATCTGGTAAATTCGGTGCCTGCTTAATGGCGGAGCCTGAGTTGGTTGCAGAGTGCCTGGCCGCCATGGCAGATGTTAGTATAGCGCCAGTGACAGTGAAATGCCGGATAGGCATTGATGATATGGACCCTATCCTAGGGCTTGATAGATTTGTTGATAAGGTTGCGGATAGTGGCATAAAACATATTTACTTACATGCCCGTAAAGCCTGGCTTAAAGGATTAAGTCCTAAAGAGAATCGTGATATACCACCGTTGGATTATGACCGTGCTGCAGCGCTTGCTCAACGTCGTCCAGATCTACATATTTATCTGAATGGTGGGCTTGTATCTTGTGAGCAGATATATGCAGAGCTGCCTCGCTTTGACGGTGTGATGATTGGGCGCGCTGCTTATAAAACGCCGTATTTACTCGCAGAATTAAGCGCTGAATTATTTGATACGCCATTGGCTGACAGATACGAGGTTGCTGGCAAAATGGTGGCGTATGCGCATGCCCAGATACATGCAGGCGCAAGGTTGCACAATATCACCCGTCATATGCTAGGGCTTTATGCTGGCCAGAAGGGAGCACGTGTCTTCCGCCGCCATCTAGGTGAACAAGCGCGTCAGCCAGATGCTGATCCTATTATAATTGAACAGGCAGCTCGCTTTTGCGCAGAGGCCAATGACAGAAAGGTGGCGTAACGCCAATTTGATCATGTCGGATACTTCATCAACTAATACAAATTCAGAAACCGCCCCACATAAATATCGCTGGCTTATGGAATATGGCCCGCTGCTGGCCTTTTTTGTAACCAATTATGCAGCTGGGCATTTTGGTGTTGAAAAACCCATTATCGTGGCAACATCTGTTTTGGTCATTCTAACAGCTATTGCGATTATTGCTGCTTGGGTTTTGGAACGCCGCGTGCCCATGATGACACTTTTTGCTGGTGTAGCAGTCGGATTTTTCGGCGGATTAACTATTTGGTTTGACGATGAATTATTCATCAAAATCAAACCAACAGTCATAAGCGGCTTGTTTGCTATAGTCCTGGCCGGCGGACAAATTATTGGTCGCAGTCCTATTCGCGCAATGCTTGGCGGGCAAATTAAAATGCAAGATCCAGGCTGGGATAGGCTGACTTGGATTTGGACAGCCATGTTTGCGACCTCTGCTATCGCGAATGAAATTGCATGGCGTAGCCTATCCACAGATGGGTGGGTGAGTTTCAAACTATTTGGATTAACCGCTATTTCTCTGGCTTTTGGCTTGATGAGTGTACCTGTCATGACACGCTACAGTGAAGAAGCTGACGCAAATAGCTAGGCACATATGTCTGGATACCCATAAAATCTCCAAAACAGCGAATTTGGCGTGAAAATCGGCAGTGATGGTCATGAATGTCGTCCTGAGATCAGAATCGGTCGTCGGCCGTGCCACCCAAAGACACGAGTCATGAAATTTGTGATGTCTGGGACCTGATTCACATTTGACAGCTTTTTGACTGTAGGCGGGCTGGCAATCTTTTAGTGGGGACATGAAAATGGCTGATGAAGACGATATCATCCTATCAGAATTGGACGATGATGAACTCGTGCAACAAATGCATGATGATCTCTATGACGGACTTCAAGAAGAGGTTGTTGAAGGTGTGGAAATCCTTCTGGGCCGCGACTGGGCTCCATATGATGTTCTCACCAAAGCGCTGGTCGAGGGTATGACAATTGTCGGTATCGACTTCCGTGACGGCATTTTGTTCGTGCCTGAAGTTCTGATGGCCGCTAATGCTATGAAGTCCGGTATGGGTATTCTACGTCCGCTGCTTGCAGAAACAGGCGCCCCACGTGTCGGTAAGATTGTTATCGGTACTGTAAAAGGCGATATTCACGATATTGGCAAAAACCTCGTATCGATGATGTGGGAAGGCGCTGGTTTCGAAGTTATAGACCTTGGCATCAACAACCCTGTTGAAAATTATCTTGAAGCTATTGAAGAGCATCAGCCTGATATCCTTGGCATGTCTGCACTCTTAACAACGACCATGCCATATATGAAGGTAGTCATCGACGCGATGATCGAAAAAGGTATTCGTGATGATTATATCGTTCTCGTTGGCGGCGCGCCATTGAACGAAGCCTTTGGCGAGTCTGTCGGCGCAGATGCGTATTGCCGTGATGCAGCTGTGGCTGTTGAAACAGCAAAAGAGCTGATCGCAGCACGTAAGGCAGAGGCAAGCTAATATATGACCGCCGCAAAAGCGGATATATTCGTAATTGCATGTGGAGCGCTGGCAAAGGAATTGCTGGCGCTTTGCGATCAAATGCCAGAAACAGCGATTGAGCTGACCTGTCTGCCGGCCTCGTGGCACAATCGACCAGAGAAAATCCCATCGGGATTACGTCGCAAAATCCGTTCGGCTAAAATGAGCGGCGGTTATGCAAGCCAGCAAATCATGGTTGCTTATGGTGATTGTGGTACTGGCGGCGATATTGACAGGGTGCTGCGGGAAGAGGGCGTTCAACGCATTGACGGTCCGCATTGTTATGAGATGTTCCTTGGCAAGGCCCAGTTCGACGCGGAAATGGACGCTGAGCTCGGTACGTTTTTCCTCACAGACTATATGGTCAGGCATTTTGAACGAATTGTGATGCAAGGTATGGGGCTTCGTGACCATCCCGCGTTACGGGATATGTATTTTGGACATTACACACGTCTGCTCTATATGGCCCAGATAGAAGATCCGAAGCTCTATAAAAAGGCGCAAATGGCTGCCGAAACTTTGGGGCTTCGTTTTGAATATAAATATACAGGCTATGGTGAATTCACTTCGTTTATGGCGAATTTGAGCTCAAATAGTGAAGGTAATCAGAAACCTTTAGGTTAATGGTAAAAAGCAAGGACTAAAAGATATGGCTAGCATAATGACTTTATATTGGCGCGATATTCCAGCCCAGGTGATTGCTGAGCGCGGGAGAGGTCGTAAAAGAGAGCAAGCAAAAATTGAGCTGGCACGCCGGTTTGCTATCGCCATTGACGAAGCAGCTATGCGTGATGGTGCTGATTCAACAGATGATTATCTTGCAGATTGGCGTCGTGGTGAGCCAGTTGAATGTAGTGATGACTTAGAAACTGAGGCCAAGAATTTGGCAGAAACACTCGAAGCAGCCTATCCAGCTGCACGCGTGAAAACACTTGTCGAAAATGGTGGCCGCGAAGACTGATTTGCGCAAATGACGGTGCCGTCTATCTTTGGCATAGAGGCGTCCTTGCCTTGCAAAATTGCTTGCGCATTGCGCGAACAATCCAACTTATGTCTCGATGTCGTAAAATGACTTGTCGAAGGCGGCAGTGAGCAATCTCTAATTGCTGCATTCGTAGATTGTCAAACGACTTCAACAACGCTTTTTTTGATGGAGCCGATAGATGGCAGCAACGATAGAAATGATTCAAAAAGCAGGCTCTGACTGGTCTATAGAAGTGACGCCAAATGGAGCCGCTAAGGTTGAGTCTTTTGCAGATTGCCTAACCGAAGGCACATCTGTGAATGTCACATTTCTGCCAGGCAGCGACCCAAATGACACGATTGCTGTTGCAAAGCGCCTGAAAGATGAGGGCATGAATGCAATACCGCATATCGCGGCGCGGTCTATCCAGAGTGCAGATCAGTTAGAAACACTCGTCTCATCAATGGTTAGCCAAGCTGGGGTTGAAGAAGTACTTGTGATCGGTGGTGGTGTAGACAACCCTGTTGGCGATTTTAGCGACTCCATGCAAATACTAGGTACGGGCATTTTGCAAAAGCACGGTATCACGAAAATTGGTGTGTCCGGCCACCCGGAAGGCAGCCCAGATATCTCAGATGCCCAAATCTCAGATGCGCTGGCATGGAAAAACGAATTTGCCTCAAAAGAGGGGCTGTCATTATATATCGAGACGCAATTTTGCTTTGAAGCTGATATGGTATTGGACTGGGAGCGGAAAATCCGAGCTGATGGCAATAAGCTGCCTATTCGTGTTGGTATTCCAGGCCCTGCAACCATCAAAACACTCTTTCGGTTTGCACAAATCTCTGGCATCGGCCCGTCTATGCGCTTTATCGCAAAGCAAGCGCGTAATGTAGCGAAATTAATGACAGTGCAATCACCACATCTGCTTCTATCAGGCCTAGCCGAAGGTATGGCAGCTGATGAAGATTGTTTAATTCAGCATTTCCACTATTACCCGTTTGGCGGCTTTGCCAAGACAGCTATCTATGGTGATGCCATTGCTAAAGGTGAGATTACATTACTTCCCAAAGGCGGCTTTGAGGTTATCAGCTAGCTGTTTTCCGATAAAAACGAAATACTCTGCTTCCTACTCATAAGGATATTTGAACATGACACATACAGTTCTGTCTTCTGCAACAAAGGAAATCATTATTGGCTTTGACCAGCCCTTCTGTGTGATTGGTGAGCGTATCAACCCAACAGGTCGTAAATTGCTCGCTGCTGAGATGGCAGAAGGTGATTATAGCCGTGTTGAATCTGACGCGCGCGCACAGGTTGAGGCTGGTGCCACAATGCTTGACGTAAATGCTGGTATCCCGCTGGCTGATGAGCCAAAAATTCTAGCTGAGTCAATCCAGCTTGTGCAATCAATCACAGATGTGCCTCTGGCTATTGATAGCTCAATTGTTGAAGCTCTTGAAGCTGGCCTCGCTGTGTATCAGGGTAAGCCTCTGGTCAATTCTGTAACAGGCGAAGAAGAGCGTTTAGAAGTGGTTCTTCCGCTCGTGAAGAAATATGGCGCTGCTGTTGTGGCGATTTCAAACGACGAAACAGGCATCTCAGAAGACCCAAATGTACGCTATGAGGTTGCTAAAAAGATTGTAGAGCGTGCTGAAGATTATGGCATCCCACGTGAAGATGTTGTGGTTGACCCGCTTATTATGCCTGTTGGCGCTATTAATCTTGCCGGTCGGTCTGCTTTGGATTTGATTGGACGTCTTCGTAATGAGCTGAAGGTGAATACTACCTGTGGGGCTTCAAATATTTCATTCGGATTGCCAAATCGCCATGGAATGAATGCTGCATTCCTCTCAATGGCAGCTGGCGCTGGCATGACATCTGCGATTATGAACCCGCTTCATTCAGAAGAAATGACAGCTATTCGTGGTGCGAATGTGATGAATGGCGCGGACCCAGAATGTCGCAACTGGATCAAAACCTTCCGTGAGCCTTCACCAGAAGGTGAAGGGGGCCGCGAACGTCGAACCAATCGTCGCCGTCGTGCTTAATTCCTAAACCATATGTAACATGCTATTGCTCTGAACGTAATTATGTCTGAATCAACAAATACTCCGCTGCATAAAATCGTTTTCACTCCGTCAGGCCGTCAAGGCCAAGTGGCTAAAGGTACAAATCTTTTGCAGGCGGCACGACAGCTTGGCGTGGATGTTGATTCTGTATGTGGGGGGCGTGCCATGTGTGGCCGCTGCCAAATTGACGTAGGCGAAGGCAGTTTTGCAAAGCATGGTATTGAATCGTCTGGCGCGAATTTAACAGATGCTTCTGCATCTGAGGCGCGCTACGCCGAAAAACGAAAGTTGAAATCTGGTCGCAGATTAGCTTGCCAATGCGCGATTGAAGGGGATCTTGTCATTGATGTGCCAGCTGAAAGTCAGGTGCATAACCAACTTGTACGAAAAGCTGCTGATAATCGTGTTATTACACTGAACCCGCCCGTGAGGCTTTGTTTCATTGAGGTCAGAGAACCTGATATGCATGAG
>WTHY01000108.1:5441-8496 GCA_011522945.1 Alphaproteobacteria bacterium | reverse complement strand
TTATTGCCGTCCCGCCAACGGCCATTGCGGCTGGCTATATTCTTTTATTAGCCCCTTCAGGATGGTTGTTCAGGCTGCTCTCTCCAGAGGTAACAGGCTTCGATGCGCCGCCACCCTATCTGGTATTTCCTGATCCCCACGGCTTTGGGTTGGTGCTGACCTTATTTGCAAAGGAAACACCATTTATTCTGCTGCTGTGTCTTGCCGCTTTGGCTCGTCTGCCAGCATCTGAATGGCTAAAAATATCTGCTAGTTTGGGATATGGGCGGTTGAGTGGCTTTCTGCTGATTCTTTTACCGCAGATTTACAGACAAATCAGGCTGCCTCTATTAGCGGTGCTAGTTTTTAGTATCTCTGTGGTTGAGCTACCATTATTGCTGGGGCCAACATTGCCACCGCCATTGAGTGTGCTCGTTTTTCATGGCTTTCAGGATGCTGATTTATCGATGCGATTTGCCGCTTCTGTTGGTGCTGTCTTGCAATTTGGGCTTGTTATACTGGCTTGGGGGCTCTGGCGATGTGGGGAACAGCTTGTAGCTGCTATTGCACAATATAGTATCTGGAAAGGGCGGCGGGGATATAGTCTGGACAGGGTCATAACACCCCTCGGGCTCATAGCCGTGCTGCCTATGGTCCTTTTTGTCCTTAGTTTATGTGTGTTGCTATTATGGAGTGTTGCGCAGCGCTGGCCATTTTCGGCAAATTTTCCAGTGCAATTCACCTTATCCAGTTGGCGTGAGGCAGGAGATTTATTCGCGGTAATGGGGCAAACAGCTTGGATTGCATTTAGCGCAAGCTGCTTTGCAAATGGCCTTATGTTGATCTGGCTACATGCCCGCCCAGAGACCAGAGCTTCTGAGCAAAGCCGGTTGCGCCTTCTCATTTATTTGCCGTTGCTTGTGCCGCAAATCAGTTTTCTGTTCGGTTTACAAATTGGGTTAAGTTGGCTGCGTCTTGATGGGTATATAGTCTCTGTCATATGGGCGCATGCGTTATTTATTTTACCCTATAGCTATCTCATTCTGGCCCCAGCTGATGCAGCATTTGATACACGTTACATGCATATTGGTGCCAGTTTTGGGCGTAGCCCGTTTTACCAGCTGATACGCATTAAATGGATGATGATGATGCCAGCGATTGGCGCTTCCTTGCTGATAGGAATAGCTGTTTCTATATCGCTTTATCTGCCAACTTTATTTGCTGGTGCAGGCAGAATCACAACCCTGACAGTCGAAGCTGTCGGGCATATTCAAAGTGGTGCACGTGCCTATGCCTCTGTAGCTGTTTTACTGCAATTAACACTACCTTTAGTTTTTTTCGGTATTTTATCTTCTGGACTACATCTGAGGTTTAGGCGGTTTGCCGGTATGCAGGGTGGGCAAGGCTGATAAGCTGAGATTTTTTATCGTGATAGACTTGAAAGCAGAGGCAAATTTCAGTATAGAGCGTGCAAAGTTTTCTTGTAATCACGCCTGCTTCAGGCGGCACATTCAGTGGAAGCGTGGCGTTTTCGTGTCCATAGGGCATGTAAAACAAATGATAAACACATCCACATAGGCAAAAATAGTTAGGTGAAACCATATCTGCATCAGGCGATAATGGACCGCACCAATGATATAAAATTCATAGGAGATTGATGAATGCAGACAGCAACACTTTCAGCACGCAAACTGGCCTTAATGGTCGCTAACGGTTTTGATGAGACACAATTTGTGGAGCTTCAAAAACTATCAATGCAAAATAACGCTGTGTTGAAAATTGTATCTGCAACATCTGGGCTCGTAAATTCTGCAGCGGAATCTGGCATGCCAATGAGCTATCCTGTTGATACCTCATTATCAGAGACTTTGGCGATCGATTATGATGCGCTTATCCTTATTGAGGGGAAGCATCTTGAGACGCTTAAGGATGAGCCACATGCAGGCCGCATCATACGTGCCTTCCTGCGCTCTGATATGCCGGTTTTAAGCATTGGTGGTGCGGCTAGCCTTGTTGAGGCTTTTGGCACAGATATATCAGCAGCTGATATACAAGACATGGCGCCACATGGCCGCAAAGACAACCTCGTTTTTGCCTCAGATAAAAGCGGCTTCTCAGCTGCGAGCCGAGATTTAGCAGAGGCTATAGCTGATGCCTATGCTGCCTTAGATGCTGAAGAGGCAGATAGCGAAGCTGCCTAAATATCAGGCCAGCTAATTTGAAACAGGGCGTTATTGATTTAACGCCCGTTAAAAAAGGCAGATTATGCAGACAGCATTGCCATCCCCCTGTATCAGCATTTGTCAGATTGACCCACATTCAGGTCAGTGTGTTGGCTGTTATAGGTCTCGACAAGAAATTGCCCGTTGGGGCCGTATGTCTGCTGAAGAACAAGCTGCCTTGCTCAATGATCTGCGAGACCGTCGCGCGGAACAGACAGGCGTGAAAAGACGTCCCACTAGACGTAGACCGGTATAGAGCTTCATAAGCCCTTCAACGCAGCATTAGAAAAGGCTGGTATCCAATGACCAAAACAAACCCACTCACAGATCTCATAGCTCAGAAGGGTTGGGTTTTGGCCGACGGCGCGATTGGTACTAATTTATTTCAGCGTGGTCTTGAGACAGGATACCCGCCTGAACTTTGGAATGTTGAACGGCCAGATGATGTGCTTTGGCTCCATAATGCATTTCTAGAGGCAGGGTCAGATCTCATTCTAACAAATTCATTTGGTGGTACGAGCTATCGGCTTAAACTGCACGGGTCTGAAAATCGTGTGACAGAGCTGAATGTGGCAGCTGCACAATTAGCGCGGCAGGCTGCTGACGCACAAGATCGCCCTGTTATTGTGGCAGGCTCGATGGGGCCAACAGGCGAGCTTTTCAGCCCTCTTGGCACTTTGGAAATGGATGCTGCGGTTGCAGCCTTTTCAGAACAAGCCACAGCTTTGGCAGACGGGGGCGCAGATATCCTCTGGATTGAAACCATGTCTTCTGTTGAAGAGGTCGAAGCTGCTGTAGAGGCTGCCAAGGGGACAGGTTTGCCTGTCTGTGCCACAATGAGCTTTGATACAGCT
>WTHY01000108.1:0-5341 GCA_011522945.1 Alphaproteobacteria bacterium | reverse complement strand
GCTATGCATGAGGCACTGACATCAGCCAAAAAAGCAGATTTAGATACAGATAAGCTTAAAGCCACTTTAGGTGAGGCCTGGTCAAATATACCAGAGGCACCACAAGGTGCGGCAGCTGAACGTCGTTCAAGCCGGCGTCGCCGTAGCCGGTAAATCCCCGAAACATATTTGTAATCTATCGTGGTTTGCTTGTGAAAAGTGCTCAGGCTAGCGTCAGCAAGGCTGTTAAATCACATAACATATAGACTATCTGTTGCAGTTTGCTTGTTTTGGTGCATACTGCGCGCGTTCGTAACACAATCCGGATCTTATCAGGAGCTAAATGATGCATGCCTATCGCAGCCATACTTGTGGGGAATTAACCAGTGATAATGTTGGTGAGGTTATCAAGCTATCAGGCTGGGTTCATCGCAAGCGCGATCATGGTGGTCTCGTCTTTATTGATCTGCGTGATCATTACGGTATTACCCAATGTGTGATTGATAGTAGTGATGACGGCTTTAGTGATGTTGAGGCACTTCGTAATGAATCTGTGATTACAGTCTCTGGCACTGTGAAGAGCCGTACTGAGGAGACGATTAATACAAACCTGCCTACAGGTCATATTGAAGTCGCGATTGCAGAGATGACAGTGCAATCAGCTGCTGATACCTTACCACTTCAGGTAAATTCAGATGAAGATTCTGGCGAAGATACCAGATTACGCTATCGGTATCTTGATCTGCGCCGTGCACGTCCGCATGCCAATATCATGCTGCGGGCACAAATCATTCAATCAATCCGTCAGCGCATGGTGGCGCAGGGTTTCACCGAATTCCAGACACCAATTCTAACAGCCTCCTCGCCTGAAGGTGCACGTGATTTCCTCGTGCCGGCACGCCAGCATCCTGGTAAATTCTATGCATTGCCGCAGGCACCTCAGCAATTCAAGCAGCTGATTATGGTATCCGGTTTTGATCGCTATTTCCAGATCGCGGCTTGTTTCCGTGATGAAGATAGCCGTGCTGATAGAAGTCCGGGTGAATTTTATCAGCTCGATTTGGAAATGAGCTTTGTTGAGCAGAAAGATGTGTTTGCTGCTGTTGAGCCTGTCGTAAAGGGCGTGTTTGAAGAATTTTCAGACAAGGTTGTTGACCCAGATTTTGTGCATATTCCCTATGCTGACTCCATGTTGAAATATGGAAATGACAAGCCAGATCTGCGCATCCCGTTCGAGATTAGTGATGTCACAGATATTTTTGCAGGATCTGGTTTCTCTATCTTTGCAAAGAATATTGAAAAAGGTGCTGTCGTACGTGCAGTGCCAGGTCCAAATTGTGGCAGCCGATCAGTGGCTGACAGAATGAATAGCTGGGCGCAAGGTGAAGGCGCGCCAGGTATGGGTTACATCATTTACGGTGAGGGTGAAGCTCGTGGTCCTGTTGCCAAAGCTATTGGTCCTGAAAAAGCCGAGGAGATTAAGACACGCCTTGGCCTGAAAGATGGTGATGCTGCCTTCTTTGCCTGTGCATCTGCAAATGAAGCGGCGAGCTTGGCTGGACGTGCGCGTGTCAAAATTGGTCAAGACCAGAATCTGATCGATAATAATTTATTCAAATTCTGCTGGATTGTAGATTTCCCGATGTTTGAGCTGGATGAGCAAACTGGTAAAATTGAATTCTCGCATAACCCATTCTCTATGCCGCAAGGTGGTATGGAGGCGCTGCAAACACAGGACCCGCTAACCATTAATGCATGGCAATATGATCTTGTGTGTAACGGTATTGAATTATCAAGTGGCGCCATCAGAAATCACTTGCCTGAAGTGATGTATAAGGCCTTTGAAATTGCTGGCTATGGCCCTGAGGTGGTTGATAATAAATTCCCAGGTATGATTAATGCCTTCAAATTTGGCGCACCACCACATGGTGGCATCGCGCCAGGCATTGACCGCATGGTTATGCTAATCGCTGATGAGCCAAATATCCGTGAAGTGATTCTGTTCCCGATGAATGGTAAAGCAGAAGATCTGATGATGGGCGCACCATCAGAGGCTGATGATGCACAGCTAAAAGAGCTACATATAAAGCGGTCTCTCCCTGTAAAGCCAGCTGGCGCGTAAATTCAGCAGCCTATTAGCGATGGCTAAATCTGTTGGTAGGGCTGTGTCTGATGGCATTATGATCGGCATGGCCTTGGTGCATATGTCACATTATGACGGCTAGGCAGGGCTTATTACTGCCTAATGTCCATCGATAGTGACACAGGCAGAGGCGCTGGATCGATGGTTGCTGAGCGCCGTATCCTGCTAGATCATATAATGGCAATTGCGGAAATATGTCTGTGATCTGTAGTGGGTTTGGCCAGCCTGTCAGCTAAGCGCATAATTTTCGGTAGAGTTTTAGCAATGCCTAACGGGTTTGGCTGGCTTGTCTGCCAAGCCCATGTGCCACAAGCAATGTGAAGGCTAGCAGCAATACGGCGCCGGTTTGATGAGCAGCGCCAAGCCAAACGGGTACACCGTTCAATAATGTCAGAATGCCCAGCAAGAATTGTAGCCCAACCATCCCCATCATGAGATGGCCACGAACAGCAACCGAAGCTTGTTTGCGTGTGCGCATCCACAAGCCTATGACAGCACCGACAGCCAAAAGAGCAATCCAGCGATGATGAAATTGGGCAGAGGCTGGATTTTCCAGAGGATCTAACCAGCCTGCCTCGCCATATTCGATAGGTATAAGCCCCTCGCCCATAAGTGGATATTCATTGTAGAGCAACCCGGCATCCATGCCAGCAACAAATGCGCCTGCCACAATGGTTAAAACTATCAGTGCCAATGTGCCAGCTACATGTCCTGTTGGCAGGGCTGCTTTACCATCTCGTAAATTCAGACCAGTCCAAATCAGCAGTGCAAAAATCAATAGCGCCATAGAGAGATGGGTTGCTAGTCTATATTGTGAAACAGATGGTTCATTTACCAGACCAGATGTAACCATCCACCAGCCAATGACACCTTGAAAGCCGCCTAGAATAAGTAAACCAATCAGGGGGCCTAAATAGCCTTGTGGTATTTGTCTGCGGATGAGGAAATATAAAAAGGGCAAGCCAAAAGCGAGACCTAACATACGCCCCCAAACACGATGCACATATTCCCAGAAAAAAATCTGCTTGAATTCACCCATCGTCATACCCCAGTTGATTTCCTGATATTCTGGGGATTGTTGATAGAGCGTGAAAACACGCTGCCATTCTGCGTCTGACAGCGGCGGCAACGTGCCAATGAGCGGCCGCCATTCAACCATAGACAGACCAGACCCTGTCAGGCGCGTTACACCGCCAATAATCACCATCAGCGCGACCAGACCAGCCATAATAAATAGCCAGTTTGCGATCGCGTTTACAGATCTATTTGTATCCGACATATATGATGAAGGGGCCATGTTCATGGGTATCTGTTCACTCTGTTTAACTTCATAGCCGGTGCATTTTGCACATGGCTAGCACAAGGCTTGCTGCAGGAAAAACCCTGTTTTCATCCAGCGAGACATAATATCGCAGATAGCGGCCCGCAAAAAACAGGTTCAGACATATGGCATGCTTATGACTATCTTCATATTGTCCCCCACATTGTCTCCCACATTATCCCCCACATTATCCCCCACATTATCCAAAGTCTGTTTTAGCCGTTATCTCCATAACTGGCTCAGCGTGTGCTTTTAAATATCACGATCAAATCTCTGCAAAATGCCATACAAAATGCCATATATGTCTGCCTTCGCAGCGCTGAAAGGCTAAAAATATGATGGATTTCCCTAATAAAATGCAAATTACAGGCAAAAAACGTATTTTTTTGAATGCGCACTCTTGAATGTCTTGGTGGGGCTCACCACCTCTGGGATGCGGAGGGCTGGCACTCTCGGTAAAAGAGTGCTAAGAGGTCGCGCATAATTATTAACTTTCACTTGAACTAGTTGGAGATGAAGGCATGAAATTCCGCCCACTTCACGACCGCGTTGTTGTTCAGCGTACAGAATCAGAAGCTAAGACAGCTGGTGGGATCATCATCCCAGATACAGCACAGGAAAAGCCAATGCAGGGCACAGTTATTGCTGTTGGCAATGGCGCCCGCGACGAGCAAGGCAAAGTCCATGCGCTCGACGTTAAAGAAGGCGATACTGTTCTGTTCGGCAAATGGTCTGGCACAGAAGTTAAGCTAGATGGCGAAGATTATCTGATCATGAAAGAGTCAGACATTATGGGTGTGTTGAGCTAAGCGCAACGCAAACAAACTCGTCATTTCAATAGAGATTTCATTCTGCGCAGTTTGGCGTAGATAATTTTAAGAGGAAAAAGCTCATGGCTGCAAAAGATGTAAAATTCGGCGCAGATGCCCGCACATTGATGATGGAAGGTGTGGATATCCTAGCCAATGCTGTAAAGGTAACATTAGGCCCTAAGGGTCGTAACGTTGTTCTTGAAAAGTCATTTGGCTCACCACGTATCACTAAGGATGGTGTTACAGTTGCCAAAGATATTGACCTGAAGGACAAGTTCCAAAATATGGGCGCACAGATGGTGCGTGAAGTGGCTTCAAAGGCAAATGACACAGCTGGTGATGGTACAACATCAGCAACTGTTCTAGCACAATCAATTGCACAGGAAGGTGCAAAGGCTGTTGCTGCTGGCATGAACCCGATGGATCTGAAGCGCGGCATCGACATGGCTGTTGAAGCTGTTGTCGGTTCACTAGAAGCACAATCAAAGCAAATCACAACATCTGACGAAGTGGCTCAGGTTGGCACAATCTCTGCTAATGGTGAAGCTGAAATCGGCAAGATGATTGCAGAAGCTATGGAACGTGTAGGTAACGAAGGTGTTATCACAGTTGAAGAAGCAAAATCGCTCGACACAGAACTTGATGTTGTTGAAGGCATGCAGTTCGACCGTGGTTACCTATCACCATATTTCGTAACAGATGGTGAAAAGATGAAGGCAACTTTAGAAGAGCCTTACATCCTATTACACGAAAAGAAGCTGACAAGCCTGCAGGACATGCTGCCTATCCTTGAGAAGGTTGTACAGTCTGGCCGTCCACTTCTAATCATCGCAGAAGATATCGAAGGCGAAGCGCTAGCAACTCTTGTTGTAAACCGTCTGCGTGGTGGTTTGAAGGTGGCAGCTGTGAAGGCACCTGGCTTCGGTGATCGCCGTAAAGCTATGCTCGAAGATATTGCAATCCTGACAAATGGTACTGTGATTTCTGAAGAAGTTGGCATCAAGCTAGACAGTGTAACACTGGAAATGCTGGGTTCAGCTAAGCGTGTTGAAATCACGAAAGAAGAAACAACTATCGTTGATGGTT
>WTHY01000079.1 GCA_011522945.1 Alphaproteobacteria bacterium | reverse complement strand
GTCTGGCACGTCCAACAGATATTGAATATGTCGATGTCTCGCCAAAACAGCTTGTATCAGTAGCGGCAGCCTTAATCCCATTCCTAGAAAATGATGACGCGAACCGTGCCCTTATGGGTTCGAACATGCAACGTCAGGCTGTGCCACTTCTGCGTGCAGAAGCGCCGATTGTGGGAACAGGCATGGAGGCACGTGTTGCACGTGACTCTGGTGTGACGATTGTCGCAAAACGTGCGGGTGTTGTTGACCAAGTGGATGCGACACGTATCGTTGTACGTGCTGATGAAGCCGGCGATGCAGATGTGTCACCAGTTGATATTTATGCCCTGTTAAAATTCCAGCGCTCAAATCAGAACACAACTGTGAACCAGCGCCCGCTTGTTAAGGTGGGCGATGTGGTGTCACGTGGTGATATTATTGCTGACGGTCCATCCACAGAAGATGGTGAATTGGCGCTAGGTCGTAACGTGCTTGTCGCCTTTATGCCATGGAATGGTTATAACTTCGAAGATTCGATTCTTATCAATGAACGGATTGTGAAGGATGATGTATTTACATCTATTCACATTGAAGAATATGAAATCATGGCCCGTGACACAAAGCTTGGTCAGGAAGAAATCAGCCGCGATATCCCAAATGTGGGTGAAGAAGCGCTGAAAAATCTTGATGAAGCTGGCATTGTCTATGTCGGTGCAGAGGTGAATGCCGGTGATATTCTGGTTGGTAAGGTGACACCAAAGGGTGAATCACCAATGACACCAGAAGAAAAGCTTCTGCGTGCTATCTTTGGTGAAAAAGCATCAGATGTCCGTGATACATCACTTCGTGTGCCACCGGGTGGCGCAGGTACAATCGTTGAGGTGCGTGTCTTCTCACGTCGTGGTCTTGAAAAGGATGAGCGTGCACGTGCGATTGAACGGGCGGAAATTGAACGTCTTGCAAAAGACCGTGATGATGAGCAAAAGATTCTCGAAGGTGGTTTCATCAGCAGAATGCACAGCTTATTAGTCGGTCAGACTGTTGCAAGTGGCCCAGCGGATCTTAAGTCTGGTACTGTTGTTACAGCTGAGCGTTTAGAAGATCTGCCAAAATCAGCCTTTACACAGATTGCTGTGAAAGACGAGTCAACTCAAAAGGCCATTGAAGCGCAAGTGTCTGATTTTGAGCAGTCAATCAAGCGTCTAGACGGTAAGTTCTCTGATAAAGTGGACAAGCTGCAGCGTGGTGATGAACTTATGCCAGGCGTTATGAAGATGGTGAAAGTCTTCGTTGCTGTGAAGCGTAAGTTGCAGCCTGGGGATAAGATGGCTGGTCGTCATGGTAACAAAGGTGTTATCTCACGCATTATGCCGCAAGAAGATATGCCATATCTAGAAGATGGCACACCTGTCGATATCGTGTTGAACCCGCTTGGGGTGCCATCACGAATGAATGTGGGTCAGATTTTGGAAACACATCTCGGCTGGGCAGCTCGTGGCTTGGGTAAGATGGTCGGTCAGGCAGCTGAAGCTGCGCGGGCGACCGGCGATACCAAGGCATTGCGTAATCAGCTGCAGGAAATTTACCCAGATAGTCAGTATAATGGCCAGATTAAGGGCATGTCTGATGCACAGGTGGTAGAGCAATCAGAATTGTTAGGCCGCGGCGTGCCAATGGGTACACCTGTATTTGACGGTGCTCGTGAAGCTGATGTGGTTGATTTACTGTCGCAGGCAGGCTTATCAGAAACCGGTCAGGAATGGCTAACAGATGGTCGTACTGGTGAGGTATTCGACCGTGCTGTAACAGTTGGCTATATCTACATGCTGAAATTGCATCACCTTGTGGATGAGAAGATACACGCACGTTCGATTGGTCCATACAGCCTTGTTACCCAGCAGCCGCTCGGTGGTAAGGCCCAGTTTGGTGGTCAGCGTTTTGGTGAGATGGAAGTCTGGGCTCTGGAAGCTTATGGCGCGGCCTACACCTTGCAGGAAATGTTGACTGTGAAGTCTGATGATGTCTCTGGCCGTACGAAAGTTTATGAAGCTATCGTGCGCGGTGATGATGATTTTGAGGCTGGTATTCCAGAATCCTTCAATGTTCTGGTCAAAGAGCTCCGCTCTCTTGGTCTGAATGTCGATTTGCACGATTCAGAATATTAAGCCGAAACAATAATTGAGGGTACCTTTCGCCATTACGGCTGAGAGATAAGCGCAAAGGAGACGCGTGATATGAATGATCTGATGAATCCATTTGGTCAGCCAAAAGCTGCACAAAGCTTCGACAAGATTCAGATTTCGATTGCCTCATCTGAGAGAATCCGGTCTTGGTCTTTTGGTGAAATTAAAAAGCCAGAAACCATCAATTACCGGACTTTTAAGCCAGAAAAGGACGGGCTGTTCTGTGCGCGTATCTTTGGTCCAGTCCGCGATTATGAATGCCTATGCGGCAAATATAAGCGGATGAAATATCGTGGCATTATTTGTGAAAAATGTGGTGTTGAAGTCACACTATCAAAAGTACGCCGTGAAAGAATGGGGCATATCGAGCTAGCGGCTCCTGTTGCACATATCTGGTTCCTGAAGTCACTTCCATCCCGCATCGGTCTTCTTGTTGATATGACGTTGAAGGATTTGGAGCGTGTTCTCTATTTTGAGAATTTTGTGGTTATCGATCCTGGTCTGACACCGATGGAGAAGGGCCAGCTTCTCTCTGAAGAGCAATATTATGATGCTCAAGATGAGTATGGTGATGATGCGTTTAAGGCAGAGATTGGTGCTGAAGCGATTAAGACAATTCTGATCAATATTGATCTGGATGAAGAGCGTGAAACCATTCGTGAAGAGCTTCGTGAAACAGGCTCTGAAGCGAAGCGTAAGAAGCTTGTAAAGCGCCTGAAGCTGGTTGATGCTTTCCGTGATAGTGGCTGTCGTCCTGAATGGATGATTCTGGATGTTGTGCCTGTGATTCCACCAGAGCTACGTCCTCTTGTGCCTCTGGATGGAGGCCGCTTTGCGACGTCTGATCTAAACGACCTTTATCGCCGGGTTATCAACCGGAATAATCGCCTTAAGCGTCTAATTGAGCTGCGTGCACCAGATATTATTGTGCGCAATGAAAAGCGTATGCTGCAGGAAGCTGTTGATGCATTATTTGATAATGGTCGTCGTGGACGGGTTATTTCTGGTGTAAATAAACGTCCTCTCAAATCACTTTCAGATATGCTGAAAGGAAAGCAGGGTCGTTTCCGTCAAAACCTTCTTGGTAAGCGTGTTGATTATTCAGGCCGTTCCGTGATTGTGGTTGGGCCAGAGCTGAAATTGCATCAATGTGGCCTGCCTAAGAAAATGGCATTAGAGCTATTCAAGCCATTTATATACTCAAAGCTAGAACTATACGGGCTTGCCAGCACGATTAAAGCTGCAAAGCGTATGGTGGAAAAAGAGCGTCCCGAGGTTTGGGATATCCTAGAACAGGTTATTCGTGAACACCCTGTCATGCTAAACCGTGCGCCTACATTGCACCGTCTTGGCATTCAGGCATTTGAGCCTGTGCTAGTTGAAGGTAAAGCTATCCAGCTACACCCGCTTGTATGTACAGCGTTTAATGCTGACTTTGACGGTGACCAGATGGCGGTTCATGTACCTCTGTCTTTAGAAGCTCAGCTTGAAGCCCGTGTTCTGATGATGTCTACAAACAACATCCTCAGCCCAGCAAATGGCAAGCCTATCATTGTGCCGTCTCAGGATATCATTCTTGGTCTGTACTATCTGTCAATGGAACGTGACGGTGAGCCAGGTGAAGGCATGGCTTTTGCAGATATTCAGGAAATTCTATTAGCACTGGATAATGGTTCTGTTAGCTTGCATGCCAAGGTAAAAGCACGTGTTACAACATTTGATGAAAATGGTGAGCGTGTAACAAAAGTTGTGGACACAACACCTGGTCGTGCGCGTCTGGCTGACTTACTGCCGCAAAATTCAAATGTGACATTCTCACTCGTCAATAAATTGATGACGAAAAAAGAAGTCTCGAACGTGATTGACTATATTTATCGTCATTGCGGCCAGAAGGACACAGTCATTTTCTGTGATCGTCTGATGAGCCTTGGCTTTGGTCAAGCCTGTCGTGCGGGTATCTCATTTGGTATTGCTGATCTGACAACACCTGAGCTGAAAGAAAAATATGTTTCAGAAGCTGAAACACAGGTGGAAGAGTTTGAACGCCAATATCTAGATGGTTTCATCACACAGGGTGAGAAATACAACAAAGTGATCGACGTGTGGTCACGTTGCTCTGACCAAGTTGCAGAAGAAATGATGAAAGGTATCTCAACAGAAGTAAAAGGCGAGCCTATTAACTCTGTTTGGATGATGGCACATTCTGGTGCACGTGGTTCTGCAGCGCAGATTAAGCAGCTCGCTGGTATGCGTGGCCTTATGGCCAAGCCATCTGGTGAAATTATTGAAACACCTATCAAATCTTCCTTTAAAGAAGGTCTTGATGTGCTTGAATATTTCAACTCAACACATGGTGCGCGTAAAGGTCTGGCTGACACGGCTCTAAAGACTGCCAACTCTGGGTATCTAACACGTCGTCTGGTTGATGTTGCACAAGATAGCATCATCACGCAGGTCGATTGTGGTACTGAAGCTGGTATCACAATTGTCCCAGCGATGAATGGTGCAGAAGTTGTTGATAGCTTATCAGATCGTATTCTTGGCCGTACTATGGCTGAGGATCTGAAAGATAGCCGTGATAACAGCGTGATTGTAGCGGCTGGCGAGATGGTAACAGAGGAGCATCTTGAGCAAATTGATGAATCAGGTGTGGATCGTGCGTATATTCGGTCTGTTCTTGTTTGTGAAGCGCCAGTAGGCGTCTGCGGCAAATGTTACGGCCGCGATTTGGCTCGTGGTACACCTGTTAACATTGGTGAGGCTGTTGGTGTTATCGCCGCCCAGTCAATTGGTGAGCCTGGCACACAGCTGACGATGCGTACATTCCACGTTGGTGGTGCAGCGCAGCGTGGTGCAGAGGAAAATAATATTGAATCTGCTGTTGCTGGTAAGGTGCAGCTTGTTGATGTTAGCACTGTTCGCGGTGCAGATGGTAAGCCGATTGTGATGTCTAGAAGCTCAGAGCTTTTGGTTATGGATGATGAGGGACGTGAACGCGCCCGCCATCGTCTGCCTTATGGCGGTAAGCTATTCTTTGAAGATGGCAGCAAGGTAAAGCCTGGCGATATCCTCATTGAATGGGATCCATACACAGTTCCGATTATCACTGAACTTGACGGTGTGGCGCATTATGTTGATTTGACAGACGGCATCACTATGCGTGAAGCCGCTGATGAAACAACGGGCATCATCAGCCGCGAGGTTGTGGAGACCAAGCAATCAAGCAGCACAGATAATCTGCGTCCACGGATTACGTTGCGTGATGCTGATGGTGAGGTAATCAACCTGCCAAATGGCAATGAGGCACGCTACTTCTTGCCGGTTGGCGCGATTCTCTCTGTAGAGAATGGCGGCTCTGTAAAGGCTGGTGAAGTGCTAGCACGTATTCCGCGTGAATCCTCAAAGACACGCGATATTACTGGTGGTTTGCCACGAGTGGCTGAGCTGTTTGAGGCACGTAAGCCAAAAGATTTCGCTGTTATCAGTGAAATTGATGGCCGCGTTGAATTTGGTGCTGATTATAAAGCTAAGCGCCGTATTCGTGTCGTACCAGCAGATGCTGAAATGGAAGTGAGTGAATATCTACTGCCAAAAGGCCGTAATCTGGCTGTGAATGAAGGTGATATGGTGCGCAAAGGTGATCTGCTTCTAGATGGGTCTCCTGTACCGCATGACATTCTGAATATTTTGGGTGTTGAAGCGCTTGCGGATTACCTCGTCAAGGAAATCCAAGATGTGTATCGCCTTCAGGGTGTGAAAATCAACGACAAGCACATTGAAGTGATCGTGCGTCAAATGCTTCAGAAAGTTGAAGTTGAGGATGGCGGCGACACAACATTACTTGTTGGTGAACAGGTAGAGCGTGAAGAGTATATAGAAGCGAATATTGCAGCAGAAAAAGAAGGTCTGCGTCCAGCGAAGGCGCGTCCTGTTCTGCTTGGTATTACAAAAGCATCGCTGCAAACACGTTCATTTATTTCAGCAGCCTCATTCCAAGAGACAACACGTGTTCTAACCGAAGCGTCTGTATCTGGTCGCCAGGATCGTCTGGAAGGCTTGAAGGAAAACGTTATTGTAGGCCGCTTGATTCCAGCGGGAACCGGTGCTGTCATGAATCAGATGCGCCGTGTTGCCTCTGACCGTGACAAAGAGATTGCGGCGAATCGGGCAGCAGAGCAACCAGCAGCAGAATTAGCTGTAGATGGTGGCTTTGGAGATGATGTAGCTGCTGAGATGGACGAAGAATAGGGGCATTGCACCTAGATTTGTTATGAAAACACTTTTTTGGGCGCGTAGAAAATTAATTTCTTGACCTACGCGCCCAGAAAAACATATTATCCGCGCACTTCGGTGACCCAAGGTAGTGAGCAGGCGCATTCGCGATAACACGCAGAAGCAATTGCATCAGACGCTGGGCCGATATCTGAGGTGCTAAAGACCGCTTCTTTTTTGAAGCAAATATTAGGAATTTGAGGCAGTCACCAGCTTAGTGAAGCTGGGTGTTTGTCTTGTTTGTAGTTGAACAACAGTTGGGAAAAGGGCCAGATATGCCAACCATTAACCAGCTCATCCGTCATGGTCGTACACGTCCAGTTGCACGGAATAAGGTGCCAGCCATGGAAGCATGCCCGCAAAAGCGCGGCGTATGCACTCGTGTTTACACAACAACACCGAAGAAGCCGAACTCTGCGCTTCGTAAAGTGGCTCGTGTGCGTTTAACAAATGGATTTGAAGTTACCAGCTATATTCCTGGTGAAGGTCATAACCTGCAGGAGCACTCAGTTGTGCTTATCCGCGGGGGCCGCGTTAAGGATTTACCTGGTGTCCGTTACCATATTATTCGTGGTGCTCTCGATACGCAGGGTGTATCAGACCGCCGTCAGCGTCGTTCAAAATACGGCGCCAAGCGTCCTAAGTAAGGAGTTCTGTATCGATGTCACGTCGTCGCCAAGCCGAAAAACGCGTTGTGCTGCCTGATGCGAAATACAGAGATGTTGTCGTGTCAAAATTCATGTCTTGCCTGATGTTTGATGGTAAGCGCAGCATTGCTGAAAAAATTGTTTATGGTGCTTTTGATCGCATCGAAGAAAAGACCGGCGGTGAGCCGGTTAAAGTGTTTCACGATGCCCTAGAAAATGTGCGTCCACATTTGGAAGTGCGTTCACGCCGTGTTGGTGGTGCCACTTATCAGGTGCCTGTTGAGGTGCGTGCAGAGCGTGCCCAGGCGCTGGCTATTCGCTGGCTCATTGATAGCTCACGCAAGCGTGGTGAAACAACAATGGTAGCCCGCCTTTCAGGTGAGCTTCTTGATGCATCAAATAATCGCGGCAACGCAGTCAAAAAGCGGGAAGACACCCACAAGATGGCTGAAGCCAACCGCGCATTCTCACATTACCGCTGGTAGTACCCTTATTTCTGGAGCTTAACGCTATGTCACGTCAGTATCCATTAGAACGTTATCGCAATTTCGGCATCATGGCTCACATCGATGCTGGCAAGACCACGACGACTGAGCGTGTTCTTTACTATACTGGCCGTTCACACAAGATCGGTGAAGTGCATGATGGTAACGCAACCATGGACTGGATGGAGCAAGAGCAGGAGCGTGGTATTACGATCACATCAGCTGCAACTACTTGTTTCTGGTTCCGCACTGAGGATGGCGAAACACCATCTGGCGAGCATGGCGCTGACCCTGAAGAAGCAAAGTTCCGTTTTAACATCATCGACACACCTGGTCACGTTGACTTTACTATTGAAGTTGAACGTTCATTAGCTGTTTTAGATGGCGCTGTTTGTGTGCTGGATGCGAATGCTGGTGTTGAACCACAGACTGAAACTGTATGGCGTCAGGCTGACCGCTATAAGGTGCCACGCGTCGTATTCGTGAACAAAATGGATAAGATTGGCGCCGATTTCTATAATTGTGTGCATATGATTAAAGACCGTACTGGCGCGCAACCACTTCCAATTCACATGCCAATTGGTGCTGAGAGCGAGTTCGCAGGCCTAGTAAACCTCATCACTATGCAGGAATGGGTTTGGGATTCAGAAGATCTGGGTGCAACCTGGTCACTTCGCGATGTTCGGCCTGAGTTCATGGACAAAGCATTAGAGATGCGTGCTGAGCTCATCGAGCTGGCTGTCGAGCAAGATGACGACGCCATGGAAAAGTTCTTAGAAGGTGAAGAGCCAGATGTGGCAACACTTCAGGCGCTTATCCGCAAAGGCACATTGAACATGTCATTCGTGCCGGTGATTTGTGGGTCTGCATTCAAGAATAAGGGTGTTCAGCCAATGTTGAACGCTGTTATTGATTATCTTCCAGGTCCACTTGATGTGCC
>WTHY01000001.1:6715-8528 GCA_011522945.1 Alphaproteobacteria bacterium | reverse complement strand
GTCATATATCTTTACCTTATCAGGATTTAAATGTTGGTTTTTTGGCGCCATTTGGCGCTGTTTTTCGTTTTTAGTTGTTTGAGGTCATGCCCATGTCAGATGCAGGGTCAACACAAAAATCGCGCAAAATGCCAGGCGCTGAGCTGCTTCTCGCAGTTTTGGAGGAGCAGGGTGTAGAGGTTATCTTCGGATATCCAGGCGGCGCGGTTCTGCCGATTTATGATGCTTTATTCAAAAATAATAAGATCCAGCATATACTTGTGCGCCATGAACAGGCAGCTGTACATGCGGCTGAAGGCTATGCTCGCTCCACAGGCAAAGTTGGTGTCGTTCTAGTTACATCAGGGCCAGGGGCAACAAATGCCGTAACAGGATTGACTGATGCGCTTATGGACTCTGTGCCAATCGTATGTTTGACAGGTCAGGTGCCAAGTCATTTGATTGGTACAGACGCGTTCCAGGAAGCAGATACATCAGGTATTACTCGCCCATGCACAAAGCATAACTACCTTGTTAAGGATGGCGCCAAACTTCAAGGCGCTATTGAAGAAGCTTTCCATGTTGCAAAAACAGGTCGCCCTGGGCCTGTGGTTATTGATTTGCCAAAAGATGTATTGATGCTTGATGCACCTTATTCTGCAACTGGCTCAAAAGAAATGAAGACGCCTCGTTATCAGCCTAAGACAACACCTGACCAAAATGCGATTAAAGCCGCTGTCAAATTACTGATGAAAGCTAAAAAGCCAATCATTTATGGCGGCGGTGGGCTTATTAATTCCGGTCCTGCGGCATCTGAAAAGCTTCGGGAATTGGTGGCAATGACAGGCTGGCCAACCACCCTTACCTTAATGGGGCTTGGCGCATTGCCTGATACAGATTCGCATTTTCTTGGTATGCTTGGCATGCACGGTACATATGAAGCCAATCTAGCTATGTATAATGCAGATGTTATGTTGAATATTGGCGCTAGGTTTGATGATAGGGTAACTGGACGCTTATCTGATTTTGCCCCGCATTCTCAAAAAATCCATTGTGATATCGATCCGTCATCAATTAACAAAAATGTCACTGTTGATGTAGGTATCGTAGGTGATGCAACCGAAATTTTGGATGCATTACTGAAGGAAATGAAAGCACAAGGCTTTGCTCCAAATGCAGATAATCGTGCAAAATGGTGGAAGCAAATTGAAGGCTGGCGTGAACGCAAATGTCTTGCTTATAAGCAGACAGGTTCAATCATTAAGCCACAACACGCTATCCGGAGACTTTATGAAATTACGCATCAAAGCGATGTGTATGTAACAACTGAAGTTGGCCAGCATCAAATGTGGGCAGCTCAGTATTTCGGGTTTGATAAGCCAAATCGATGGATGACATCTGGCGGTCTTGGTACAATGGGCTATGGTTTGCCTGCCGCTATGGGCGTACAGGTTGCCCATCCTGAAGCCACAGTTGTTGATATTGCCGGTGAAGCCTCTTTCATGATGAATATGCAGGAATTGTCCACATTGGCGCAATATCGTCTGCCGGTGAAAATGTTCATCATCAATAATGAGTGGATGGGGATGGTTCGCCAGTGGCAGGAGCTAATTCATGGTGGACGTTATTCAGAGTCTTACTCTGCATCACTTCCAGATTTCGTGAAATTAGCCGATACCTTTGGTATGACTGGGCTTGTAGCAAGAACGATTGATGATCTAGACGATGTTATCCATGAAATGTTGGCAACAGATGGGCCGGTCATTGCAGATATCCGTGTTGAGAAAGAGGAAAATTGTTTCCCAATGATACCGTCAGGTGCGGCGCATAATGA
>WTHY01000001.1:0-6615 GCA_011522945.1 Alphaproteobacteria bacterium | reverse complement strand
TAGATACAAATGCAACAGAACGTCATACATTATCTGTTTTAGTGGATAATGAGCCTGGTGTTCTGGCAAGAGTTGTCGGCCTATTTTCAGGTCGCGGTTACAATATTGAAAGTCTGACAGTGTCTGAAGTGGATGGTAAGAGACATACATCCAGAATATCTTTAGTCACATCTGGTACGCCTTTGGTGATAGAACAGATAAAAGGCTTACTGGACAGGCTTGTGCCAGTCCACAAAGTACATGATTTGACGGTTGGCCCTGCGCATGTTGAGCGCGAGATGGCGCTCGTTAAAATCGTCAATAAGGGTGAGAATAGGGTAGAGTGCCTGCGTGTCGCTGAGAGTTTCAGAGCGCGTACATTGGATAGCACTCTAAATAGTTTCATATTTGAGGTAACAGGCAGCTCTGAAAAAGTGTCTGCCTTTGTTGAATTAATGTCTTCATTGGGAGATGTTGAGATTGCACGAACTGGTGTTTGTGGTATCACAAGAGGCAATTCTGTAGATTTGTCTGACTAATTTTTACTTTTTTCATTCCAATTTGTGGCATCAGCCTTTATATCCGAACTTGGAATTTTCATGAAACCTTCAGCCTTTGCAGGCTGAATTAGCTGCGTTAGCTTGGGAGACTTAAAAATGCGCGTTTATTATGACCAGGATGCTGATATTGGCCTCATTAAATCTAAGAAGGTCGTTATTGTTGGTTATGGCTCACAGGGTCATGCACATGCCATGAATTTAAAGGATAGCGGTGCGGAGAATGTTGTTATCGCGCTTCGTGAGGGTTCATCATCTGCACCAAAGGCGCAGGCAGCTGGCTTTGAAGTGATGAGCGTTGCAGATGCCTCAGCTTGGGGCGATGTGATTATGATGCTAACACCTGATGAACTTCAGGCAGAGATTTATGCAGCAGATATTGCTGACAATATCCGTGCAGGTAGCGCATTGGCGTTTGCGCATGGTCTGAATGTGCATTTCAACTTGATTGAGCCTCGCAGTGACATTGATGTATTTATGGTTGCCCCAAAGGGCCCTGGCCATACAGTGCGCGGTGAATATGTAAAAGGTGGTGGCGTGCCATGTCTGATTGCTGTGCATCAAGATGCATCAGGCAATGCCCATGATATCGGCCTGTCATATGCAAGTGGTGTTGGTGGTGGCCGCTCAGGTATCATCGAAACAACCTTCAAAGAAGAGTGTGAAACAGACCTATTTGGTGAGCAAGCAGTTCTTTGTGGTGGTCTTGTAGAGCTTATCCGTGCCGGCTTCGAAACTTTGACAGAGGCAGGTTACGCACCAGAAATGGCGTATTTTGAGTGCCTGCACGAAGTGAAGCTTATTGTAGATCTGATTTATGAAGGTGGTATTGCCAACATGAATTACTCTATTTCAAATACAGCTGAGTACGGTGAATATGTAACAGGCCCGCGCATTGTTACATCTGAAACGAAAGCGGAAATGAAGCGGGTGCTTGATGATATTCAGTCAGGCCGCTTTACACGTGATTGGATGCTGGAAAACAAAGCGCATCAGGCTAGCTTCAAAGCAACCCGCCGTCGGAATGCCGAACATTCTATTGAAGAGGTTGGCGCAAACTTACGTGCGATGATGCCGTGGATTGGCGCAAATCGTCTTGTGGATAAAGCGAAAAACTAGATTTTTCCTACATCATCCGTTAATACTCGAAATGGCCGTTCATAGAGCGGCCATTTCTTAATGCAGCAGAATAATTATTTATAGTGTAACAGCTTTTCTTCAGTGTAAGATTATGTTGTAATTTGTATTATAATCTCGAAATTATTTAGCACAGAATAGTTCGATTGCGCTCTTTGGTGTGTGCATTCTATTTGGGGTAAGGGACGTCTTCATGTTTGGTTCATTATTTGGTTTCATGTCTGCGGATATCGGCATTGATCTAGGCACAGCCAATACGCTTGTTTACGTTAAAGGGCAAGGCGTGGTCCTCGATGAGCCGTCCGTTGTGGCTATGGCGCAGGTCCGAGGCAAAACACAGGTTTTAGCCGTTGGTGAAGAGGCCAAGGTTATGCTTGGTAAGACGCCCGGGAACATCCGAGCAATTCGGCCGATGGCTGATGGTGTGATTGCAGACTTTGAAGTGGCTGAAGAGATGATCAAACACTTTATTCGTAAAGTGCATGGTCGTTTTTCTATGGCGCGCCCTCAGATGATTATTTGTGTCCCATCGGGCTCTACAGCAGTTGAAAGACGGGCTATTCAGGAGTCAGCTGAGGCAGCTGGTGCACGTCGTGTGTTTCTTATCGAAGAACCAATGGCTGCGGCTATTGGCTCCTCATTGCCTGTAACAGAACCGTCAGGCTCAATGGTTGTTGATATTGGCGGCGGCACTACAGAGGTGGCTATTCTATCACTTGGCAATATCGTTTTCGCCCATTCAGTGCGTGTTGGTGGTGATAAGATTGATGATGCGATTGTTGGTTACATGCGTCGCCAACATAATTTGCTTATTGGTGAGGCAACAGCAGAGCGCATTAAAAAATCTATCGGTATTGCCCGTCGCCCTGACAAGTCAACAGGCGTAAAAATAGAAGTACGCGGCCGGGATTTGGTAAATGGTGTGCCAAAAGAAATTACGATTTCTGAAGCACAAATCGCAGATGCTATCTCAGACCCAGTGCGGCAGATTGTAGATGGTGTGAAGATGGCACTTGAACAGGCGCCGCCGGAATTAGCTGCTGATATTGTTGAAAAAGGTATCGTTATGACAGGTGGCGGTGCTATGTTGCGCGAAATTGACACGGTTCTGCGTGAGGCGACTGGTTTGCCTATCTCAATTGCAGAGGACCCGCTTTCTTGTGTTGCAATCGGCACAGGTCGGTGCCTTGAAGAATTGAAAACATTGCGTCACGTTCTTATCGGAGCTTAATATATTATGGCGCGCAAACCGTCTGGTAGACGCGCATTGGGGCATTCTCGGCTACCCCAAATCCTTATTTTGATCTTTAGCTTTTTGTTGATTTTTGTCGGCAAAGCCGATCTCGTTCTTTTGCGCGAGGCGCAGATGCGGGTGAATGAATTTGTCACGCCCTTGCAAAAACTTGTTTCAGCACCGATAGAGGCGGCGGAAACAATGTTTGAAGGTGCACGCACTGTGGCGTCTTTACGGGCAGAAGCAACAAGGCTAGCTGCTGAGAATAGGCGTCTTCGCAGATGGCAGCGACGTGCTGAACTGCTTGAGAGTGAAAATCGCCAACTTCGCACTGTTACAGGCGTCATTGTTCCGCAAGACAGAGAGGTTGTTACAGCCCGAGCCGTCACAGCACCCGGAAGTAGTTTTGTGCATACAATCCAAGTTGAACATGGCTCGGATGTGCCTGTCCAACGCGGAGACCCTGTTGTAACAGCGGATGGACTTGTTGGATTTGTTATTGAACAAGGGCTGAAACATTCCTGGGTACTTCTTGTAAGTGATGTGAATGCCCGTATTCCGATAATCTTAAGCCGCTCATCCTGGCCAGGAATAGCTGCCGGGCGCAATACCAATTACCTTCAGTTAGAATTTTTGCCAAAAGAAGCGCAGCCCGCCATTGGAGAGCTTGTGCAGACCTCAGGTCATGGCGGTATTTTACCCGCCGGTATCGCTGTTGGCCGTGTCGTCAAAGCTGATAAAGATGCTGTTTTAATAGAACCTATTGTTGATTTAAGGCGCTTATCCTATGTCTCAATATTGTTGAGAGACGACACAACACCAGCCGGTATTGTTGATGCTGACAGGTTTTTTACGCCGTTGCCTGATGTGGCTGAAAAACGACTTCTTGAAGGTTTTAGTCCAAAGGATGTCTTGCAATGACGCCGCAAACTAGTATCAAGCTAGCGGTAGATACAGCGCCTTTTCAGCATCGCTTTTTAGCAGTGATATTATGTGTATTTTTGGTGTTGGTTGAGCGCGGGCTAGCGCAATGGGGTCTGTTTTTTGATTCTACGCCACTTATAAGTTTTTTGGTTGTGGCCTATTTAGGATTATTTTTCCCGGCACTTATGCCAATTGGCTCGGTGTTTCTTATAGGTCTATTTTGCGATTTTTTGTCACTTGATCCCTTTGGCATGCGGAGTTTTTCGCTAACAGTTTTTTATGTCTTTATCAGATGGCAGTCTGAGCCGTTGCGAGAGGAAGACTTCATCACAATTTGGGCGCAAATTAGCCTTCTTTTCATGGTTTTATCTGGCGTTAGATTAACTATTTACTTTGCTCTGAATTGGAGCTTCCCTGACGTGCTATCTTTGAGTTATCAAACAGGTATGACAATTCTGATTTTCCCTATAGTCTTTGTAGCAGGTAGTTTTATCAGCACGCTTTTGCAGCGCAATCTTCAGACATAGCTATAGCTAATATTTACGAGGTAGATAATGCGCAATAAGCGCAAAGAAGAAAAAGAAAAGCAGATTCAGAGTACAAGGCGACTTTTGCTTGTAGGTGGCGGCCAGCTTGTGCTTGGAGCTGTGCTTGTCGGACGTTTATATCAATTGCAGGTGGCTCAAACTGATAGGTTTCGCAAGCTTTCTGACAATAATCAGTTTAATGCCCGCATGACAGAGGCCCCTCGTGGTCGCATATTTGATAGTGCTGGCAGACTTCTTGCCGGTAATGCTGATGTGTTTGAGATGAATGTTGTGCCTGCACATGTCAGCGATTTGCCAAAATTATTGCACGCGGTAAATCAGATTATCCCTCTTAAACCACAAGAAGTTGCCCGCGTCCTTGAGACAGCGAAATCACAGCCAAATTTCCTGAATATTCCTATTCGCACTGGACTGACACAACGTGAATTATCCAGACTGTCTATTCGCAGCGCCGTTTTAGCGGGAGTTAGCTTTGATCGTCGTTATAGACGGATTTACCCCCAAGGTCGCCTTGCAGCGCACCTGACAGGCTATGTCTCTCCTGTTACACGCCGTGAAACAGATGCAGATAGGCAATTGCGCCGCTTGCCATATTTGCGAACTGGTAAAGTTGGCCTTGAACGTGCAGAAGAGAGCCGGTTGCGTGGGGAATTTGGCATTGAGCAAGTTGAGATGAATGCCAGAGGAAAGCCTGTTCGTATTTTAGATGACGTTCTGCCGAAAGCGGGACAGGATCTGCATCTTAGCGTTGATATGGAAATTCAGAATTTTGTCTCACGCCGGTTACAGCAGGGCAGAGCAGAATTGATGCAGGTTGAATCTGAAGATGTACAGCGGGCTCTAATGCAAGATAAGTCCCTGTTGGCGCATTTGGATAATGGTGACAATCTCATTTTAAAGGATGAGAACGGTAAATTGACACCGCCTGAATCTGGTGCCGCCATCCTGATGGATATAAGAACTGGTGACATACGTGCTATGGTATCACAGCCTGGCTATGACCCGAATATTTTTACAGACAGGCTCTCCACTAAAGATTGGGGGCGGCTCAATAATCATCCGCGTAATCCGCTTTTAAACCGGGCTTTGTCTGGCCTCTATAGCCCAGGTTCCACATTTAAAATGGTGGTACTCGCAGCTGCATTAGAGGCAGGCGTTGTCACTACAAATACACGATATGCTTGTCCGGGCTTTTTTGAGTTTGGCGATAGAAAATTTTATTGCTGGAATAAGACTGGCCACGGCAATGTAAATGGTGAGTTGGCTATTGAACGGTCATGTGATGTGTATTTTTACGAAGTGGCGTTAAAAGTTGGCATAGACCGCATTCATAATATGGCACAAAGGCTTGGCCTCGGAATTATGAGTAAGCTTGGTATACCAGGTGAAAAGCTTGGTATTATGCCAAATCGTGCCTGGAAGCAGGCAGCACGAGGCGCACCATGGACACCTGGTGAAACGGTCATTGCTGGCATCGGGCAGGGGTTTGTTTTGACTACACCAATACAGCTTGCAGTCATGACCGCAAGGCTGGCAAATGGCAAAGACGCGGTGGAGCCACGTTTATTTAAAGCAGATGATAGGCCACCACAATTTAAGCCACTTGATGTTAGTCCGGCAATTATTCGAGAATTGCAAAAAGGTATGCGTTCAGTGACGAATGGCACATTGGGCACTGCGCGACGCTATGATTTGCCAGATATTGGTATGTCAGGGAAGACAGGAACTGTTCAGGTCAAACGTATCACTGAGGCCCAACGGGAAGCTGGTATTACAGATAATATTGATAGGCCTTGGAAAGAACGTGACCACGCATTATTCGTGGGCTATGCACCTGTGAAAAATCCAAAATATGCTGCATGCGTTGTTGTTGAACATGGTGGTAGTGGCTCATCAATGGCAGCGCCTATAGCTAGAGATATTCTGGGATTTGCGCTGCAAAGAGAGGCCTCATGACGTTGTTAAAGCGGTTAGTTGCTGTGCCGTGGCTGATGCTTTTAGCAGCAGGTCTGCTTGTTATGGCAGGGGCATTGGCACTCTATTCTGCTTCAGAAGGTTCCTGGGCACCATGGGCAGAGCGTCATCTTATGCGGGCAGCCCTTGGGTTTTGTCTGGTTCTTATTATCGCGAGTATTCCATTACGGTTTTTATATAATATGTCCTATCTAGGCCTGTTAGCAGCGATAGCTGTTTTAGCTATCCTGCAGATCGTTGGTACTGTCTCTTATACACATCT
>WTHY01000197.1 GCA_011522945.1 Alphaproteobacteria bacterium | reverse complement strand
CTAATGATCAGATATGTGCCACTATTTTGAATTTTGGCGCACGGCTCATCGACCTCAGGTTGTCAGGTCACACAAACTCTCTTGTTCTTAATCTGGCCCAATTATCTGACCATCTTAATGACATGTCACATATGGGCGCAATTGCCGGTCCCGTTGCCAATAGAATTGCCGGGGCAAAAGCCTCTCTAAATGACAAATCTTACCATTTTGAGCCAAACGAAAATGCACAGCAAACACTTCACGGTGGTCATTACGGAACTGGCAGACAATTTTGGCAGCTTACAAAAATTTCTGAAACCATGCTTCATGCCAGCCTGGCACAAGATGACGGTGCGCTTGGGTTTCCGGGCAAGCGTAACCTATCTGCCATTTATCGTTTAGAAGGCAACAAACTTCATCTATTTTTGTCCTGCACGACAGATGCGCCAAGCTGGTGTAATCTCGCGCCACATGCCTATTTTAATCTGGATGGCAGCACAGACATTAGGCATCATTACCTACAAATTACAGCCCACAATTATCTTCCGGTAAATAAGAATAACATTCCAACTGGTATTATAGCGCCAGTTGCTGGTACAAATTTTGACTTTCAAAACCAACGCAGCCTAACGGATTTTGTGACAGGCAAATCAACAGCAATAGACCATAATTACTGCCTGAAACTGCCCACTCAGCCAGACCCTAAAATCCAGACAGTTGCCACCTTAGTCTCAGAAGCCAGTAGTATTAAGATGGAGCTGTCTACAGATCAACCTGGACTGCAACTCTATTTCAGCCAGTTTCTAGAGGATGGGACAGCTGGATCAGATGGCCGCACTTATGGGCCGTTTTCGGGCATTTGTCTTGAGCCGCAAGGCTGGCCAGATGCCCCAAATCAAACATCCTTCCCGCCTGTTGAAATTTTACCTCAAACACCTTACCTATCACATAGCTGTTTTGCATTTACCAAGACCTAGCAGCTGATTTGCGGCCACCTGCCGTTAGACCACCCTTCTTTAATGAGGATCAGCTATGTCAGCTATTGTTTCGGTTCAAGATGTACACAAATTTTATGATGGTGGCCATAAGGCCCTGTCTGGTGTCAATCTTGATATCAATAAGGGTGAGATACTTGCCCTTTTAGGACCAAATGGCGCAGGTAAAACGACACTGATTTCAGCAATTTGTGGCCTGACAAAACCAAGCTCGGGGCAAATCTTTGTTGATAATTTTGATGTTGAGCGAGACTTCCGAAAAGCACGATATCTTATTGGCCTTGTCCCTCAAGAGATTGCTCTCGAGCCATTTGAAACCGTAATGAACACGGTTTCCTTTTCACGCGGACTATTCGGCCACCCGCCAAATACCGAAAAAATCCATAGTATCCTCAAGCAGCTATCGCTGTATGACAAGCGAAATGATCGAGTGATGACCCTGTCTGGTGGTATGAAACGACGTGTGCTTATTGCTAAGGCATTGAGCCATGAGCCAAAGGTTCTGTTTCTGGATGAGCCAACAGCTGGCGTTGATGTCGAATTGCGAAAAGATATGTGGGATGTGGTGGAACGCTTGCGTGAGAGCGGCACAACCATCATCCTGACTACACATTATATTGAAGAAGCTGAGGCGATTGCAGACCGTATCGGCGTTATAAATAACGGCCAGATTTTGCTTGTTGAGGATAAAAATACTCTGATGCAACAAATGGGCAAAAAGCAACTTCACATTGCACTGCAAGACGCAATAGAGACTATACCTGAGGCCTTATCCGCCTATCCTCTAGAACTGTCTGATGATGGATTGTCATTATCTTACGAATATGACGTAAATGCATCACGAACAGGCATTGCATCTCTTATTTCTAATATACAGGCAACTGGCCTTATTTTACGGGATATTCAGACCAGCCAGTCATCACTCGAAGATATCTTTGTGACCCTAGTCAAGGAGCAAGACTAATGAATATCTATGCTATTCGTGCAATCTATCTCTTTGAAATGGCGCGCACCTTCCGCACATTGCTACAGAGCCTTATATCTCCGGTTTTATCAACAGCTTTATATTTTATCGTCTTTGGCTCTGCTATCGGCTCTAGAATGGAGCAAATTGACGGCGTAGACTATGGCGCCTTTATTGTGCCTGGCTTGATGATGCTCACTGTGTTGATGCAGAGTATTACAAATGCGTCTTTTGGGATCTATTTCCCAAAATTCATAGGGACAATTTACGAGCCACTTTCAGCGCCTGTATCTTATGTTGAAATCGTCATAGGCTATGTAGGAGCAGCAGCCACCAAATCCTTCATGATAGGCATGATCATACTTGCAACAGCATTTTTATTTGTGCCACTTGAAATATTGCATCCCATCTGGATGGTAAGTTTCCTAGCGATGACATGCATCTCCTTTAGCCTGTTCGGATTTATTCTTGGCATTTGGGCAAAGAATTTCGAACAACTTAATCTGGTGCCTATGCTGATTATCACGCCTCTAGTATTTTTAGGGGGAAGCTTCTATTCCATTT
>WTHY01000102.1 GCA_011522945.1 Alphaproteobacteria bacterium | reverse complement strand
CAATATATACAGCCACCTCACAGCTATAATGAAACGGTAATTTGGGTATTTTTGTCAAATATCCAATCGGCCTTATTCACGTAAAAATTGCATAATATGCAAAATATTTTAAACATTTTGTATATTTATAACAGATTATATATTTTGTTTTTTAAAACCCGTCCCTTAGAGATAAGGAAAAGGCTACGATATCACCTGCTGAAATATCCTCAGCAACGCGCACTGAGGCTTTGATTGGCAGCAAATAAGACCCGCTTTGCTTGTCTGGAAAGACTGAGGTTGTCCAGCTTGTCTCGCCTATGCTAACGGACACCTTCACTGACCCAAATCCACGTCGTTTCGCTGCCTTTTCATATGTGAAAAATCGAATGCCATCAGCAACATCCATCGGGAGCGTCACAAAGGTCCAGCTTGCCTTATCACCATGATATAAAAAGAGCTTTGCCTGAAACGAGAATGAAATGGGCACCATCTGTCAAACCTCTCTTTGAGATCATACGCATGAAATTATTGCGATGCATATCTATTTGCAAAAGGTCAACCAACATGTAGGTGTGTTGAACCTATTATCTCAGCCAATGGCTACAGATATGGATCATAATGAACTTTACCGATTTGCGAAATACCGCACAGTGTCTGAGCGCGCTGAATCCATAATTTCGGCTGCTGCCTGAAGAGTCAGAAACTGACTCTTCCAGGCTCTATCTTGCCAATTTTCTAGAGCCGATTTATCAGAAAGCAGCGCGCGCAAACTAGAGGCGATCATTTCGCTATTTGGGACTTTAAGTAAGATGCTATGATCACCTGCATATTCTGGTATGCCGCCTTTTTCAGATGTAATGAGCGCTGCACCTGTAGATAAGGCTTCCAGAATGACCCGCCCTGCTGGTTCTTGCCATTGTGATGGTGCCAAAATAATAGCTGCCTCTGCCTGATATTTGCGGACATCCTCTATACTCATATGGCCTAGCATTTCTGCTTGCGCGCCAAGTGGGGATAAGATGCTGTTTACCTGCTTTTCATAGGGGGACATGTCTCCAGCGGTAAAACGACGCGCACCAATAAGCTTAAATTGCCATTCCGGATAGGCTGGCAATACATCTGCTAACGCTTGCGCCGCCTCCAATATGCCTTTTTCAGGGACCATACGCCCGACAAGGACTATCATCTTCTGTTTTGCCGGCGGCTGATGATACAGCCTATCCATACCAAAGCGTGTTACGTAAAATGGACATTGCCCTGCCGCTTCTGTCAGACCATCTTTAAAACACTCTACCAAATACGCCGAAACTGCTGAAATGCCGGCAAGCCTCTGGGCAAGTCTGGTCCGCTCTGCAATCGTTCTCGCCCCATCCATCTCCCGGGGATCATTATGTAGAACAAGCATTACAGGAATATGCGGTAACGCCTGTGCGATAATGCCGGCGACAGCACATCGTCCATGAACTTCAATCAGCTCAGGCTGCGCTGTTCGTGACAGGCTTTTCACCCAGCGAATATAACCATGCGCCAGCCCGAAATTCCGCCCATAAAAATATCTATGCCAGCTTTCTATGGATTTGTAGGCAATCTGCCCAAGAGGAGCTTCAGATATGGATGTGCCGACAATGAGCGTTTGCGCTTGATAAACACTGCCAGTGGTAAAATCATGCAGAACCATCGCCACAGCACCAGCCTGACTTTTTGTGAATTTTTCCTTTGCTGGCAAAATGGCATGCACGCGCATTCAGATGACCTTCAGCTGCTAAAATATCTACTCTATACGCACTATACAGAGCCCTGACAAAGACACCAGAGATAGCTGCAGTAAATAAAGATCTTGCACCGCTTGCTAAGGAAGATAGATAGGATCATTATGACTGGCATACATCTCACAAATTAGAGATGTTGCGAACAAATGAGACCATTCAGCAAAAAGAAACACCATGACATTTGAAACAGATCAATCATTTATCGATGCCCTTATACCTGCGGTTCGTCAGGCCGGCGCCGCTATCATGGAGATTTACAAAACAGATTTTGAAGCTGTGAGAAAATCTGACGGTTCACCTGTCACAGAGGCAGATAAAAGCGCTGAAGCTATTCTCATACCAGCCATAAAATCAGCCGCACCTGACATGCTTATCATTTCAGAGGAGAATGAAGCCTCACATAAAGATACGCCTGCTGATCTGTTCTGTCTGGTAGACCCGCTTGATGGCACAAAAGAATTCTTAAAGCAGGACGGCAAAGGCAGCTTTACTGTCAATATTGGCATTATTAAGCATGGTATACCAATTGCCGGGATTGTTTTGGCGCCCGCTTTAGATAAATTATACACAGCGATTGTGGGGCATGGTGCCTATCTAAATGGAACAGCAATATCCGTTCGAGGTTTAGACCAGCCACAAATTGCGGTTGCCTCCTCATCGCATAGAGATGATGCCACAAATGCCTGGTTACAAAAGGCCGGGATTAGTGAAACTATGTCGATTGGATCATCTCTGAAATTCTGTCTTGTTGCCGAGGGGCAGGCTGATGTCTATCCACGTTTTGGCCCCACGATGGAATGGGATACAGCGGCTGGCCATGCGATATTGCGTGCTGCCGGCGGTGAAATATATCATCCGGATGGTACTTTATTCACATATGGGAAGCCTGAATATCGCAATGGTCCGTTTATAGCGGAGGGAAAATGACTGCACGAGCAAGATTAAACCAGATTGTTGAAGATGGCCTTTGTTCAGGATGCGGCCTATGTGTTGCCATGCTGCCTGATGATGTCATCACCTTTGACAAAGATGAGACTGGTGAGCCGCGCCCCTATGCAAAAGCTGACCTAACTGACGAGCAGGTTGATTTTATCTACCAGATTTGTCCTGGTTTGCAGATTACCGGCATTCCAGAGGCAGAGGCATTAGCAGCCCCACATCAGGATTTGGTATGGGGTCCTTATCATGATATGCAGCTTGGTTGGGCAGGAGACCCAGTTATAAGACATCAGGGCTCAACAGGCGGCGTTCTGACAGCACTGGCTTGCTATTTGTTAGAGGCAGGTCTTGTTAAGGCAATTGCACATGTGAAAGCAGCAGATACGCCTGCGAATTTTGGTATGGCAACGATTAGCCGCACCTCTCAGGATGTGATAGAGGCTGCGGGCTCACGTTATGGACCAACTGCGCCCCTATTACATATAGACGCCCTATTGGAAGCCGGTGAGCCCTTCGCGCTAATTGCTAAACCGTGCGATTTAAATGCTATGCGCAATCTGGCTAAAACAGACCCGCGTGTAGATGCATCTGTGAAATTCTGGCTCACACCAGTTTGCGGAGGCTATATGCCTGAAAGTGGGTTTCAGAATTTTATGGATGAACAAAATCTGGATGCTGATAAGCTTACCTCGCTTCGCTATCGCGGCCTTGGTTGCCCAGGCCCAACCAGTTTAACCTTCTCAGATGGCACGCAAAAGGACCTGGATTATCTCGATTTTTGGGGAGATGATGAAAGCCAGTGGACTATGCCCTTCCGATGCAAGATTTGCCCTGATGGTATTGGCGAGGGTGCAGATATTGCGGCCTCAGACAGCTGGGAGGCCGGCTCACCAAATCGTATAGACTCAAAAACAGATAAAGGAGCAAATGCACTTATCATCCGTACCGACGCAGGCGCACGTCTGGTAGAAGCTGCGATAACTGCAGGCGCCCTTATCATTGATAGACAAGTTGATGCAGACTTTATGAATTGGTGCCAGCCACATCAAACACGAAAGAAACGGGTCGGATTAGCCCGCATTAAGGGGCTGATTGATGCTGGCAACCTCGCGCCAAATCTCAATAATCTACGTGCTGAGGCATTGGATGCAAGCCTGTCTGACGAAGAACGTGAGGCTGAATATGCTGGCGCATTAAGACGGGCAAAGGCACGCTCATCGCAAAATGACAGCCAGACACATTGAAACGCAATGAAAAGAACACAATCCTGTTCCTCTTAGGATATCAGCCTTGCGCCTCAGGGCGCATCAAGTCGGTCGGCACAAACGTTGTTCCTCTCAGAATATCAGGTTAGCGCTTCAAGAAGCACCAACTCTGGCACAAGCCCATGCATTTTAACCGCCAGTCAAGCTGCCTATCTAGTCTTTTAGGTAGGTGGTTAGGCCTGTAGCGATTGCGGCCATCTTTTGGGACATATTACCCTTGCGGCCTGTCTAAAACGATTTGCCCTAGAATATCAGCCAGAATACGGCTATCAGCAAAATCTGGTGTTTTGCCAGCCTGACAGGCCGCCATAAAGTCAGAGACCATGGTCTGATACTGATTACATTCCGCAAATTCGACACGCTCGCCAACCCCAAGAGCCCCTTGCGCCCAATGGCCAGTCGTCTGGCGTGGGGGATTAAACGGTGCATCTAGGCGCGCCCAGCCTGTCTCACCAACCAGATGCACCATCTGCGATAAGCCTGCACCACTAGAGGCTATAAAATTCAGATATCGGCCATCTCCAAAATCGATCATCGCGGCACCTGTCTTTTCTACATCCATACCCTCTGCCAGACACATTTGGCTTGAGAGTAATTTCGGTTTGGCCTTGAAAATACGCATCCCTGAGAGCAGGCAATAACAGCCAATATCCCAAACTGGACCACCACCCCAAGCTGCCACATTTCGGACATTCCCCGCACCAGGTCTTGGATAGCTAAAATGCGCACTCATTAGTTGCGGTGCGCCAATGTCAACAGACTGCAACCACGCCCATTGTGGATGATGCCGCACCATGAAGGCTTCATAAACATAACGACCTGCAGCTTTGGCGGCAGCCTCGACAGTATCAACTTCCTTCACGCTAAGCGCCATTGGCTTTTCACATAATACATGCTTGCCAGCTTCCAGCGCTTTAACCGTCCAGGGCACATGCAAATGGTTTGGCAGTGGATTATACACAGCCTCCACCTGCGGGTCGGCAAGCATATCTTCATAAGAGGATTGCCGCACACCATCATAAATTGGATCATCAGATGGCTGGCTGGCATCACGCCTGCCAAGATGCACTATCTTTGCGCCGGCAGCGCGCATCGCGGGGATCAGCTGCTCTCTACTAATTTTTGCATCACCTAAAATTCCAAACTGCATCTTATGCATCCTCTATGTCTTGTGTTTGTCGTTTCCGATTGGCAAATCGTGGCAACATAGCCGAAAAATCAAGACCTCGTCCATTTTCAGTCTCTACAAACTGCGCATATAGTGCCTCAGCCGCCTGTCCAAGTGGTGTATCTGCATCGACTAATGTTGCAGCTTGTTGTGACAAGCGCAAATCCTTCAGCATTAATTCTGCAGAAAATCCAGGCTTATACGCATTATCAGCAGGGCTCTTTGGGCCAATGCCTGGTGCTGGACAATAGGCATTCATGACCCAGCTATAGCCAGAAGAGGTGGAGACAACATCGAATAATTTCTGCCTATCAAGGCCAAGCCTATCAGCCAGATTCATACCCTCACAGGTACCAATCATCGTAATACCGAGGATCATATTATTGCAAATTTTCGCTGCCTGACCAGCACCGCTATCACCGCAATGCACAGCTTTTTGACCCATGATGGCGAAGATAGGCTCAAGCTGGACAAAGCCAGCTTCGCTCCCGCCTACCATGAAGGTCAGGCTACCAGCCTCTGCACCTGCAATACCACCTGAAACAGGTGCATCCAACATATCTATAGAGGCTGCTTTAGCTGCTTTGGCTACCTCTCTTGCCGTTTCAACATCAACAGTCGAGCAATCCAGAAGACATGTGGAAGCACGCATGACAGGCAAGATTTCTTCTGCAACCTTCCGTAAAGCAGCACCATCAGGCAGCATCGTTATGACAATATCCGCGCCAGCCGCCGCATCAGCTGCAGAGATTGTTTGCTGAACTTCCTCCGGACATGACAGGTGAAGGTCAAATCCAAAAACTTCATATCCTGCGGCAACTAGGTTACATGCCATTGGCCTGCCCATATGCCCCAGCCCAATAAACCCTATACGCATTAACTGCTCTCCTGTGCAATCTATATGAATAGCTTTGTGTATGGCGCCACAAGCGTCAAGAGACGGCTAGAAAAACCAGCTATAAAAGGGAGGGGTAGCGCTTGCCCAAGAGCCAGTCCAACCGTCTATAAATCAAGGATGGTGTTGTTTTACTCGCCACTTCAATTGGCAGGTAATGCGCTAACTGCGCCGCACGGCTTCTGTGATGATATAAGCGCATATTTTGCGCAGACATGGTTTGCACCTGACTGACCCTGCCAATACGCTCTTGAAAATAAGCAGCCGCACCAGCGGTAATAGACTCATGTCTGTGTAATGCACGCGCCAGAACATAGCCATCTTCTAAAGCCTGCACACCACCTTGTGCTAGTGATGGCAACATAGGATGGGCAGCATCACCAATAAGGACCACATGCCCTTCAGACCAGCGGGGTAATGGCTTACGCGCATTAAGAGACCAGCATTTCACATCATCTGCTATCTCTAAAATATTGCGTATAATAGGATGGCAATCTGCAAAGATAGCTTTTGCAACATTCTTATCTGCCTCCTGCGACCAGCTTTCCCGCACCACAGCATTTGATGGGTCTATTCCTAATCTCTGCCTGGCATGCTGCAAGATATCAGTTTCAACGACACCGACAAAATTCACCAGAGCGCCGCCACGCAATCTGGTTGTAACAGCATGTTTGCCAGCGCCTGTCCAGATGGCTGCTGTCGGTGGTGGCACAGTATCACCCAGCCTGTCCGCAGAAACGATAGTGCGAAAGGCTACAGAGTTTGTGAAATGTGGCGCATCATCGCCAATAGTCTGTGCACGTATTGCCGAATGCACGCCGTCAGCTGCCACAAGCATATCAGCCGTGAACCGCCTACCATCTATTAGCTGTGCATCTACCTGCTCACCATCCTGATGAATATCAGATACTTGTGCATTTAAAATCAGGGCATCTGGCTGCAGCTGCTCAAGGCGGCGCTCAAGGGCGGCAATTAAATCTGCGCGATGTATATGAATATAAGGCGCGCCCCAGCGTGTTTCTGCTGTCTTGCCCAACGGCAGATAGCAGAACTGGCGGCCAGTTGTGCCATTACGCATTTCAATCGCTTCAGGTGCAAATGACGTGTCTTTGATAAGCGGAAGACTATCCGTCTCTTTAAGCAGATTTGTCGCATTTGGGCTGAGTTGAATGCCAGCGCCAACCGCTTCTAACGCAGGTGCCTGTTCTAGAACACGCACCTGCCAGCCTGTCAGGCGCAGACAAATCGCCGAAAACAAACCAGCTATACCACCACCAACTATAAGTGCCTCTCGCATTTTCCACTTTCAGAAAGGTTAATCGCTTTATGATGTAGCTGTTTGTAAAGCGCGTAATACTGCCTGTCGAGCGATTTCACATGCAAGAAAGACACGCTTTGCCGTGAAATAGAACTGTCATGATTGATGCGTATTATGGCAAATATGCAAAACAGAATTGACGATTTACTCTCTGAACGCGCCCACTGGTTGATGAACCCATCACCCGCTATGGGTGTCATACGCCAGTTGCTATTCAGCTTGTTGCGCTATGATGATGCTGTGCTTTTAGCAGAGACCTATCAGCATCACTCGCCCGACCACATTATGGCAGATATGGCAGACCGTATCGCACCACATATTGATGTCTCAGGGCTTGAACACATACCCAGAACTGGGGCAGCTCTGGTTCTTGCTAATCATCCGACCGGCATAGCTGATGGGATAATCTTACATAAGCTTATCTCTGAGCGCCGGTCTGACAGCTATATATTTGCGAACCGAGATATCTTGCATATTCTACCACAAATGGAGAGCATGATTGCGCCCGTTGAATGGCAAGCTCATAAAAAAACCAAGGCAAAAACAAAGGCAACATTGGCATATGTAAAACAGGCTTTGCAGGCAGAACGCCTTGGTGTGATTTTCCCCTCAGGCCGACTTGCAAAACGCCGTGGCATACATCTATATGAGCGGCCTTGGATGTCATCAGCAGCAAGTTTAGCCCGCAAATTTCGGATGCCCGTGATACCTGTGCACATTAAGGCACGAAATAGTTGCCTCTATTACCTTTTTGATATGCTGCACCCCTCATTGCGCGATATCACACTTTTTTATGAGACGATCAATAAATCACGTACCATCTTTCAAGTCACAATCGGCGCGCCATTATCACCAGCAAATCTGACAGGTGATGCGCAGCAGGATATTAGCTGGCTGCTCGAACAGACCTTATCACTTGGCCGTAAACAAAATCCCAAGCCAAATCTTATAAAAACGCATGGTCTAGCCAATTCTTAGCCAGCCGGTTTGTCCTTAAGAGGTGCTTAGCGCGAACAGCAAAAGGCACCCATCTCAGGCGTTCATCTAAAAGATGGGCGCCGGCCGATACTGCACAAGGCTACCAGCACCTACCAACCAGTCTGGTCAATAATCATCTGCGCCTTTGGGCTAAGGCGTGCCACCTCAGTAATGGGAAGCGCATCAACCGTAAATTGCCCCCAGGAAAACACTTCAGGATTAGCCGCTACTGATGGATTGATTGGATATTCATAATTCACAGAGGCATAAATCTTTTGTGCCTGTTCCTCAGTAAGCCATTCCAGAAATGCACGAGCTGCCTGCTGTTTTGTAGAGGTTTTTAATATACCGGCACCCGTCACATTGACATGTTGGCCTCGTCCATTCTGATTCAAAAAGACAAG
>WTHY01000030.1 GCA_011522945.1 Alphaproteobacteria bacterium | reverse complement strand
CATAAGGCCTCAGCTGGAAAAACAGCGCAGGGCAAGCGCGGCGCAAAGTCGAACAGGTCGGCTTCAGGTCATAAATCCGATGCTGGCAATAGTAAAAGGTCTCAAGATAAGCAGCCTGATCCGAACTCACCATTCGCAGTTTTGGCTGCACTCAAGAAAAACTAGATGTCTGAGGAGAGCACATTACGGCTAGATAAATGGCTGTGGTATGCACGGTTTTTCAAAACAAGAGCGCAGGCCACCAAAATGATAAATGGTGGGAAGTTGCGGCTTGATGGACAGATCATGTCAAAGCCGCACAGAGCAGCATTGCCTGGCATGGTTTTGACATTTCAGCAAGCTACGCAGATTCGGGTAATTGAAATCTTAGAGCTGGGGAATAGACGTGGTCCTGCGCCTGAGGCGCAAGCATTATATAAAGACTTATCACCGCAGATTCCAAAACCAAAATCTGATAAATCTTTTTCAGATGAGTTTGAGTTTCGTGATACAGGCTCTGGCCGCCCAACTAAGCGAGAAAGACGGCAAACAACAAAATTAAAAGACCCATTTGCCTTATAACAGGCATGCGGCATGATGCTGGCGATAGCCTAGGCATGAGAACAAGCTAAACCCAAACCCTCAACGCAAAGAGTCCGAAGGAAAAATTCATGTTTGAAAAATTAACAAGCTGGTTAAAGACAGACACAAGCCTGCCAGATCAAACAGAACAACGTCATGAACTTGCCGAAATCGTTACAGGATTACTTGTAGAAGCTGGTCTTGCAGATGGGGATTTAGGGTCTCATGAACAGCACCTTATTGCGCATGTAATCGCTGAGCAGTTCGACGTGCCAGACGCGGATGTTGACCAGATTTTGGACAAAGCCATATCAGAGGCTGATGAGCGTATCGAGCTGCATAGCCTAACATCTAAGCTACGTGCTGAGACAGATTATGAAGAGCGTGTGCAAATTTTAGAACTTGTTTGGATCATCGTCCTTGCAGATGAGGTGGTCGATGCCATTGAATCGCAGCTTATGCGCAGGTTATCAGGCCTCTTATATATTTCAGATGTTGATGCAGGCCATGCGCAGAAGGCAGCACGTGCCCGCCTTGGTATTTCATAAAGTATCAAAGTTATTGTTAGGCTTGTCTGCAAGGGCGCTCTGATCTACATAGTCGGAGCGTAATCAGCAGGGCTGTCATCGTATTTTGTTAGGATTGTGACCATGACTTATATTGTGAATGACAAGTGCATCATGTGCAAATACACAGATTGTGTAGAAGTTTGTCCTGTGGATTGCTTCTATGAGGGTGAAAATATGCTTGTTATTCATCCTGATGAATGTATCGATTGCGGCGTATGTGAGCCAGAATGCCCACCTGAAGCGATCCTTCCAGATACTGAGCCAGGGGCAGAGGCCTGGGTTAGCTTGAATAAGGAATTGGCAGAAATTTGGCCAAATATTACGCAGCGTCTGGATCCAATGCCACAGGCAGATGCAAAGCGTGATGAACAGAATAAGTTTGAGGCATATTTCACCCGTGCGGCAGGCGCTGGGAATTAAGCCAGCTGTTATCTTAAGATAAACCCGCACGATTTGTCATATTTCGGCATTTATGGTATAGTGCGCGGCAGGTCCGCCCTATGTAGGCGCGATAGCTTGTCTAACGCGACTACTAAATCATGGCTGACGATATTTAAAAAGATAATAGACACAATATAGAAAGACGGAGCTCGGTAGGTCTCTCCAGTGTTCCGGATAGTAATATATGGCAAAAAAACAAGCTTTGGTTTATCAGGACGGTGATTTTGTAGTGTATCCAACACATGGCGTTGGCAAAATTATGGGCACCGAAACGACAGAGATTGCTGGTCAATCTGTTAAGCTTTTAATCATCCGGTTTGAACAGGATCGAATGACACTTCGTGTGCCTCTAGATAAGGCTATGACCCTTGGGCTGCGCACATTGTCCTCACGTAAACATATGGATGATGCTATTACAACGCTGCAATCAAAAGCGAAGGTGCGACGCACAATGTGGTCACGCCGCGCGCAAGAATATGAAGCTAAGATTAAGTCAGGCGACCCTGTCTCAATCGCGGAAGTTGTGCGTGATTTACGTAAACGTGATACACAAACTGAACAATCCTATTCAGAGCGTCAAATGTACCAGGCAGCTTTAGAGCGGCTGGCACGTGAATTCGCTGCTATTGAGGATATTGATCAGGACTCTGCAGCGTCAAAAATCGAAGGGTTAATGGACGCAGCTTAAACGGGTCACACATTCCGCCTGACGGAAACAGCATATCTTTAAACGGCAGACTCTGATCTGCCGTTTTTTTTCTGCCGTAACAGATATAGGACCTGGTTCTATTAGCTGTGTGGGTTGTCTCACATAGTGTGTTCGACAGGAGAGCTTGATATGGCAGACTATAGTGCTGGAGACACGCGGAGCTTAGATAACCGCTATATTCGTTATACTATGCGTCAGCCGCTGCTGGAACGTGAGTATGAATCCGAGCTGGCCATTCGCTGGCGGGATAATGATGACCAGAAAGCCATGCATGAACTGGTCATGGCC
>WTHY01000170.1 GCA_011522945.1 Alphaproteobacteria bacterium | reverse complement strand
GCCCTCTGCTGGTGCCTTCCCATCATATCGAATGGCAACAGGTAAAAAGTGATATTGAATATCTGGATAGGGGATACCCTTATCAGAGCGAATAAAGCCCAATGTTTCAAATTGATTGGAAGCCCCTAGACCTGATTTAAAAAAGAGCCAACGCGCACCAATTAAGGCCTTCGAAAATGGGTTTAAATGCTTATAAAGTGTAATAGGTTGCTTACAGGCCACTTGAAAATATACTTCCAAATGATCTTGCAGATTTGCGCCAACGCCAGGTCTATCTAGCAAAACCTCCACACCAGCTTGCTGCAAAACCTTGGCAGGGCCAATGCCAGAGCGTTGCAGGATGGCAGGACTGCCAATAGCGCCTGCAGATAGAATAACAGCTTTACCTGCACGGACCTCGACCAACTTACCGCCCCTTTTATAGCGTACGCCAACACATTTCCTGCCTTCAAATATCAGTTTATCAACCATAACGCCTGTGCGTAGCTGCACATTGCCGCGTTTTAGCGCTGGCCTTAAATAGGCGTTGGCAGATGACCAGCGTCTTCCTTTCCATACAGTCATATCAGCTGGACCAAATCCTTCTTGACGATGTCCATTATAATCAGCGGTGGCTTCATATCCTGCAGCCTCAGCTGCCTTTACAAATGCATCGTGAAGTGGATTATCACGCGGCCCTCTCGTGATATGAAGCGGGCCATCCGTGCCGCGCCATGGTGCCTCGCCGCCATGACTGGTTTCCATCCGCCGAAAATACGGCAATACATCAGCGTAAGACCAGCCCTGCGCGCCACTTTCTGCCCAATAATCATAATCTCCAGCATTACCACGCACATATATCATCCCGTTGATAGAGGATGATCCGCCGATCACCTTGCCGCGTGGGCAGACAAGGGCGCGATTATCAAGCGAGCTCTCAGGCTCAGCCTTATAGCCCCAATCATACAGAGGCATATTCATCGGGTAAGATAGGGCAGCTGGCATCTGAATCAGCGGGCCAGCATCAGAGCCACCAAATTCTAATACCAGTACAGAATGTTGCGGATCCTCTCCAAGACGGTAGGCAATGGTTGCACCGGCCGAGCCAGAACCAATGATAATATAATCTGCATCCGCCATAACACCCTCCTGCAAAATATCTGCTCAACCAGCATCGATAGACCATCTATTCGCATCCTAAATTATGGCCTATCCTATTCGCACTTATCTGATCTCACCCCTGTTATGCAACCGATATTCACATCTGCAAGACAGCGGGCCAGCAGCTATCACAGGTAGCCGTGAATTAAATAGCCAGTCTAATCGTGTGATTATTTGCTTGCGAGCGACAGGCTGGCCCATATTATAGATGCATCGATGTGAGAAAGCACAGCCCCATACAGAAGAGACCAGCAATATTACAAGTAGCGGAACCGAAAATATGTCCTTTATATCTGAGACAGATCTTCGTGCAAATTTTAGTGCGGCTATGTCCGCAATGTATCGCACTGAAGTTCCTGCTTATGGCCAGTTAATCGACCTTGTCGCCAAAACAAATGCAACGGTAATTCACAGGCAGTCTGATTTTTCACAAAGGCTACAAGCTGGTGATGGGTTAGCACGCCTATCTGCGGAGAGACATGGCGCCATTAGGCTAGGCAGTGCAGAAGAACTTGCGATGATGCGCAGATTATTTGCGCTCATGGGCATGTATCCTGTTGATTATTACGATTTGAGTGTTGCTGGCATCCCAGTCCATTCTACAGCCTTTCGCCCAATCACGCTGCAGGCGCTCAACGAAAACCCCTTTCGGGTTTTCACCTCACTACTGCGCCTTGACCTGATCAGTGACGACTCTTTGCGGGATATAGCGAGCTCCATCATTTCAAAGCGCCAGATTTTCAGTACGAAAATGACTGACCTTATCGAAAAGGCCGAGGTGTCTGGCGGCGTGCCTCAAGATGATGCCAACGCCTTCATTGCAGAAGCATTGATGATTTTCAAATGGCGCCAGACAGCCCTCGTATCAAAAGCATTATATAAAACTCTGCATGATACGCACCGGCTGATTGCAGATATTGTTAGTTTTCCAGGGCCGCATATTAACCATTTAACACCACGCACACTTGATATTGATGCCGCACAGACAGAAATGCATGAAGTTGGCCTGAATGCAAAGGCTGTTATTGAAGGCCCTCCAAAACGAGCCTGTCCCATCTTGTTACGCCAGACAAGCTTCAAAGCCTTAGAAGAAACGGTGAAATTTCAAGATGGCATAACGGGTGCACATACAGCACGTTTTGGTGAAATTGAGCAACGCGGCGCTGCCTTAACACCAAAGGGGCGGACCCTGTATGACACCTGTTTGGCACGTGCCAGAGATGATTGCGCCCCTGCTGCTGATGGCTCCAACGCTCAGCACTATCAGACAGCATTAGATGAAGCTTTTAAAGAATTTCCAGATGATTGGCATGAGATGGAAGCTGCTAAATTAGCCTATTTTTATAGAGATAACGCATCTAGCAAAGGAACATTAATTCCTGTTATTTATGAGGATTTTCTGCCAGTCAGTGCAGCTGGAATTTTCCAGTCAAATCTGGGAGATAATACCACTCAAAAAATTACAGCATCATCAAATCAAAAGCTTTTTGAAACAGCATTAGGCACAGCTGTTGCCGACCCTTTTGCCCTCTATGCGGCTCTTGCCTCTGAAAATCTTTAGCCAGCAGATGAATCTGAGCTCAATCAAAAGGTTAAGGCAGTTTTCAGATTAGTAAAATCTTATAAAATAAGGTATAACCCAAAGCTATTTGGATCAGTTCGATTGTGAAATCAGATAGGACATGCGGGCCAATATGCAGGTGAGACGAGTTTTGCCACTTGTAAAACGTGTTTTACTCAGCACAACTTTGTGTGTTGGGCAGAGTGCGCCTGCCTTTGCCACGCCGTCAGGAAGCACTGTGCAATCTGGTGACATAAGCATCTCTCAAGAGAGTGCCTCATCAGTTACAATCACCCAAACAAGTGAGCGCGGTCTTATTCACTGGCAGGATTTTTCTGTTGGCGCTGGAGAGACTATTAGATTCACGCAACCCAATGCAAACAGCATCACAGCCAATCGCGTCATCGGTGTAAATGCCTCGGAATTATATGGGCAGATTGAAGCGAACGGCCAAATCATACTTATCAACCCAAATGGTATTGTTTTTGGTGCTAACTCTGTGATTGATGCAGCTGGCCTTGTCGCTTCGACACTAGCCATGAACGAGGAAGATTTTCAAAACAGAGCTGACACAGTACGGTTTGAGATTCAGCCAGGTCAACCAGGCTATATTCTCAATGCAGGTACACAACTCATATCAGATGGCGGGTTGGCTATATTACTGTCACCAGAAATTCGTCATTCTGGCCATATCCGAGCACGTCTTGGCCAAATCAGTTTGGCTGCCACTGAATCGGCCACGATAGATTTATTTGGAGACGGGCTCATAGAATTTGCACCAGAAGGTGCTATTACATCCAGCACTGCAGATGCGCTGATCACACAATCAGGTAGCATTGAGGCACAGGGCGGTCTTGTAACCTTATCTGCACAAGCTGCCTCAGATGTTATTGTAAACTCAATCAATCTATCTGGTCGCATTATTGCCAACCGCGTTACAGAAGAAGATGGCATTATCACCCTGACAGGCAGCCATACAGTGCAACTTGACGATACAGCGATGCTAGATGCATCTGGTTTGAGTCATGGTGAGTCAGGCGGGGATATAAGGATTGCCGGTGCGTCAGTATCACAAGGCGGTACTTTGCGCGCAAATGGAGCAACTGGCGGAACAATTACCTTAACCAGTACTGGGTTATTGAACCTTGGTGGTCAAGAAAGTGCCACTGGTACCAGCTCTGATGTGAACTCTATTGGCGGGACCATTCGCTATTCAGCTGGTCGCATTCTTGCAAATAGCAGCCATATAGCTAATGCATCTGGCTCTGCCACTGGCGGCACTATTCGCATGACCGCAGATAATCTCATGGCGATTTCAGGCACATATAATGCATCAGCCAGTCTCGGGACCGGCGGTCAGATTGATATGAGTGCTGCTGATATGCGTTTATTATCTGCACAGATTGATGCAAGCGGCACATCACAAGGGGGACTTGTTCGTCTAGGTGGTGCCTTTCAAGGCGGCAAAACAACAGACTTTTCGGAAGATTACATAGACGATTTTCTGACCAGGTGGGGCACAGTTGAATCGTTACAATCAGCTCGCAAGAACCACATCAGCAGCGGTAGTGAAATCCTTGTCTCTTCAGATGCTGGTCAGGGTGGCACGGCCGTAATTTGGTCAGAAGACCAGACAACATTTCTCGGCTCGATTTCAGCTACAGGCCAATCCGGCGTGGCTGGATCAGGCGGCGCTGTGGAATTATCCTCTGCTGCCCTACTTCGCCAAGCAAATTTGAATGATATTTCGGTTGGTGATGGCACGCTCTTGCTTGATCCAAAAAACATCACCATTGGTCAATCGACAATTGTCAGAAGCTGGTCCTATGCGGGCGTGCTAGGCATTTGGGATAATAATGCAACTGAGCCATCTGCGCTTGCCACAGGCGATATGATGGGCACGTCTGTCGCCATTGATAATGACAATGACAGGCTGGCCATTGGTGTTGTAGGCGATGATGGTCAGGGTGATAGCGGAACTGATTTTGGGGCTGTCTATCTCTATAGCTTCAGCGATAGTGATTATGGTGGCGCGAGCCTTGGTGGCATTATTGGCAGCGGCTATACAGGTGGCAATAATATTAACAACACCGCCTTAGCCAATAATGACGGCTTTGGGTTTTCTGTCGCGTTTGACAGTGATGGTGATAGGCTAGCTGTTGGCGCCATGAGTGATGATGGTGCCAGTGATGGCACAGGCAATAGCGGCGCAATCTATCTCTATAGTTTTACAGATACAAGCTTTAGCGGCGGCAGCCTAACTGGAACAATGGGTGCTGGTTACACAGGCGGCAACAATGTCAATGTGACTCTGGATACCTCAGATGGGTTTGGATATGCAATCACACTAAGCGATGATGCATCGAGACTTGCAGTCGGTATGCCGCAAGCTGACGGCTCTGGAAACAATCTGAAGGACTCTGGTGAAGTCCGCCTTTTTAGTTTTACAGATGGTGATTTTTCAGGTGGCACGCAACAAGGGATATTCGGGAATAATTATACCAGCTCTGGATCAAGTTTGGGCATAAGCGGTCTTGCTGTGAGTGATAGTTTCGGGTCAGGCGTTGCTTTCAATGATGACGCCACATTACTGGCTGTCGGCGCGATGGGCGATGATGCAGATGGCGATGGCATGACCAACTCAGGTGCTGTCTATATGTTCACATTTTCAGATAGTGACTTCAGCAGCCCAACGCAAATCGGCATGATTGGTTCAGGCTATAAAAACGCCTCAGATGTTGAAATGAATAATGCGCAAGCTGGTGAGCAGCTTGGTCGATCCGTGTCGTTAAATGGAGATGGTAATCGCCTTGTGGTGGGTGCTGCTGCCAATAATGGCATGAATAACACAATGACAGATGCTGGCGCTGTCCATCTCTTTTCATTTGAAGATACGAGTTTCGGCTCTGGCTCACAGGTCGGGTCGATTGGGGCGAATTATACAGGCGGCAATCAATTTAATGAAACGTTAGATGATAATGATAATTTCGGCACCTCAGTCGCTTTGAATGATACAGGAGATAGACTGATTGTTGGGGCTCCTATGGATGATGGCCTGAATAATGGCGCCGGAAATTCAGGCGCCATTTATCTGTATAGTTTCTCAAATAACAGCTTTGGAAATGCATCACAGGATGCCCTGTTTGGTAAAGACTATGTGATTTCGCCTTTTGATGATGTGACTGGCCTTGCTGCAGGCGAAACTTTGGGTATGTCAGTGTCCTTTAATGATGCAGGCAATAGGCTGGCTATCGGCGCCAGCAATGATTCTGGCAGCAGTACAAGTGCCAATCAATATGGCGCTGTTTATCTCTATAGTTTTTCTGACTCGAATTACAGCGGTGCGACATTAGAAGGTGTTATTGGCCAGGGCTATACAGGGTCAAAAAATGTGAATGTGACGCTTGCTGATGATGATGCATTTGGGGCTTCTGTGTCTTTAGATGGTGATGCAAACAGGCTGGCTGTCGGTGCGACTGGCGATGATGGTAGTGATAATAGTGTGGCGAACTCTGGTGCTGTTTATCTCTTCAGTTTCTCAGATACAGATTTTAGCAGTGGGGCCCTAACAGCCACAATTGGCTCGGGATACACAAGTGGTAGCAAGGATATAGACCTATCATCTTTAGATTCAGCTGACAGGTTAGGTGCGTCAGTCTCACTGAGCGATTCAGCCCAATTGCTGGCGATTGGTGCACCAGGAGATGCTGGCAGCAGCGATACATTGTCAGGTAGTGGCGCCGTACATCTGTTGCGTTTTGATGATAGCGACTTCACCAACGGCACAGTTTCTGGAACGATTGGCAGAGGCTATACTAGCGGCGGGAATTTTGACCTGACAGCGCTGGATGCAAGCGATGCTTTTGGCACGTCTGTATCATTAGATGCAGATGGCACATTATTAGCTGTAGGCGCACCGGACGATGATAATGCAGATGATACAAGTGATGGTGAAGGGGCAGTATATCTTTTCACATTTGGAGATAATAGCTTTGTATCACCGTCGCTCTCTGCCACGATTGGTAGCGGCTATTCTGGCGGCAATAATGTCTCTGTCAAAACGCTTGGCACCAAAGATGGATTTGGCAGTGCGGTCTCGTTAGATGCTGATGGAGACATGTTAGCGATTGGCACACCTGGTGATGATGGTCGGACAAATGGCATCGGAGGGGCTGGCGCGGTCTATTTATTTGGATTTACAGATCTCAGCTTCTCTGGGGGAACCTTACAGCATTTATTTGGCTCTGATTACACAGGGAATTCTATAACTTCAATATCGCAACTAGGCGCTAGTGATGCTTTTGGTCAGTCTGTCTCCTTAAATGGAGCAGGTGATTTATTAGCTGTTGGCGCTAGTCAGGATGATGGCATAAATAATGCAACATCTAATGCTGGGTCTGTGTATTTGTTTAACAGCAGTCGATCTGGCGGCGGCTACACAGCCTCAGGCCAGCAATTTGCAACAACAAGCTCAGATGCCATTACGGTAAATGCCTATGATATTGCAGACCAGCTGGCACGTGGCACTGATATGGTGCTGCAAGCCTCGAATGACATTTCCGTCTCATCAGCAATTACTGTGCCGAGTTATGCATCCAGCCCTGGCGACCTCACCTTGCAAGCTGGCCGGATAATTACCATCACACAGAGTATTGAAACGAATGGTGGCAATATCAATCTTGTCGCAAATGATACTGTTGCAAATGGTGTTGTCGACACACAACGTGATGCAGGAGCAGCGACAATTGCTATGGGCGGCAATACGCAGCTTCATGCCGGAACAGGGGATATCGACCTTATAGTCAGAGCTGGCAATGATAAAACGAACTTTGCAACACGTGATATAAGCTTGCATAGGCTCATAGGTAACTCAATTAGCATTGTGAATGACGGCCTTACATCTGGTTCAGGTGTGATGCTAACTTCAGGTGGGATAATCTCTGCATCAGGTTCTGGTGATGCAATTATCATTGCCGGAGATCGCTTTACCAATAATGCAGGGGCTTCAGCTCTTGATGCCACACATGCATCTGGACGATATGTGGTTTGGACAGATGATCCTGCCAATGATACAGTTGGTGGCTTATCACCTGACTTTATCCAATATGGCGCCACTTATGGAACCACCACAGTTGCAGGTGGAGCTGCAGAAAGTGGTTTGCTCTATACTTATCAGCCAAATGTCTCTCCTGATTTTCAGGCGGCCATTACCAAAACCTATGATGGCAGCACAGCTGCAACAGTTACCAATTCTGACATAGGCACAACAGGACAAATAGACGGTGATACAATTATCTTAAACGCTGCAAATTCTGTTTTTGATACAAAAAATATTGGCAGCGGCAAAACAGTGTCTCTATCAGGCCTAACGATTGCGAGCGCAAGTCGGGGCAGCATAGATTTATATGGGTATAATCTGACAGCAACGACTGCTTCTAATGCGAATGGTCAGATTGATCCTAAGACTATCAACCTAACAGGCGAGACAGCCGCAAATAAAACCTATGACACAACAACAAGCGCAACCATTACCAGCTATGGCAGCCTGAGCGGCGTGGAATCTGGTGACACAGTCTCACTTGACACAAGCTCAGCAACATCAGCCTTCGCAAGTGCAAATGTCGGCACATCTATCGGCGTGACAATCAGCAATCTAGCCCTAACAGGAACAGATGCAGGCAATTACATCATTGCTGATGGCAGCACTACTGCTGATATTACAGCTAAAGCTCTGTCTTTGTCTGGTCTTAGCATTTCAAACAAGACCTATGACGCAAACACAACCGCAACAATCACTACAGTTGGCAGTTTAACGGGCATTGAATCTGGCGATACTGTTAGCTTGAATAGCGGGTCTGCGAGTGCAGCTTTTGCAGATGCGAATGTTGGTACAGGAAAATCCGTTACAGTCTCAAACCTATCGCTTTCAGGTGCGGATGCTGGAAATTATAGCCTGTCATCTCCATCATCAACAGCCAATATCACAGCAGCGACCCTCACCATCTCTGCCCCCTCTGCTAGCAATAAAACCTATGATGCGAATACAACGGCTTCCGTCACAGCTGGTAGCCTCTCAGGAT
>WTHY01000018.1 GCA_011522945.1 Alphaproteobacteria bacterium | reverse complement strand
GTAGCGGAGAAGTAACTGCTTATATGTGACAGGTCCCACAAAGGGCGTTCGGATAAGCCTCAGCTTGTTTATGCGCTCTTTACTATCCATAACATAAGCGTGCAGTTCCAACCCTAATGAAGTGTTAATTCTGCATGATTAGCGTTTAGCCTATGCTTTTGGACCTATTCTTTGGATAGGGTGATAGTGTCTCTTCTATGTGCAAAGCACGCTTGACTATGCTGTATTTCTTAGTCTGGAAAATAGTGTTATTTTGATTTAGAAAACCGGCTTTCTTCGCCGCGTAGCAAGCGCCCTATATTTTCATGATGGCGAGCTACAGATAGGCTTATGATGGCCAGCATGGCAAGGCTGTGCATAGGCTGCATAACGGCTATGAAAATTATCGCAAATCCATAGCCAGTCAGTGCCGATAGAGAGGAAATTCGTGTTATCCGCATGATTATTATCCAACTAACAGCCATAATCAAACTTGTATGAATATCCAGAATCGCTAAAGAGGCGAGACCTGTTGCAACGCCTTTGCCACCTGCGAATTTTAAATAAATCGGAAAGCAATGGCCTAGCACAGCTGCAAATCCTACCCAGCCAATTTGAGCATCCGGAAGGAAGAAGCTGGCAATATAAATTGAGAGGGCACCTTTGCCGCCATCAAGGATAGCCGTGGCTAATGCAAGAGATCGTTTGCCAGTGCGCATTACATTGGTTGCACCAATATTGCCTGATCCAATCTTGCGAATATCACCAGCCCCGGCGGCATGCGTGATAAGCAGCCCAAATGGAATAGAACCAAGCAAATAAGCAACTATAAGCCAGAGCGTAAAATCCATTACATCGTCTCACCTTGAGCATGCATGTCTATGCCATTTACCCAGCAGCCAGTTAATCTACCTTGGACAGGTTGTCCTGCAAACGGTGTTATCTGGCATAAAGATTGTAAATCTTGGGCGTCTATCACCCACCCAGCATTCATATTGATACGGATAATATCTGCAGGCGCCCCTTCGGTCAGGGTGCCTCCAGCCAGCCCTAATATTGTTGCTGGGGCAGATGTTAAGGCTTCAATAGCACGTATTAACGACAGAGACTTGTTATGCACTGCCTGCAACGTCATCGGCAACAGCGTTTCAAGCCCTGTCGCACCAGAGGCAGCTATGCCAAAAGGTTGCATCTTATCATCTAAGGAAACAGGGGAATGGTCAGACGCAATCGCGTCAATCGTTCCATCACTGAGCCCTTCTAAAATCGCAAGCCTGTCTGCTTCTGAACGGAGCGGCGGATTCAACTTAAAAGAAGTATCATAGTTAGAGACAGCGATTTCATTCAAGGTAAAATAAGGCGGCGCTGTATCAGCTGTTACAGCAATACCTTTATCTTTAGCGCGTCGAAGAGCGTCAACTGAGGCGGCTGTGGATATGTGAGCGGCGTGATAATGCACAGCTGTTAGCTCTGCGATAGCTAAATCTCTCTCTAAGATGATGCTCTCAGCAATTGCAGGCGCGCCAATCAGGCCAAGTCTTGTTGCTGTTGCGCCTTCATGCATTTCAGTGCCAGCACTTAAAGCAGTATCAGCACAATGATGGATGACAGGTAGGTTCAACATTTCTGCATAAGTCATTATACGCCGCATTAACAATGCATCTGAAATACTCGTTTTTGTGTTGGCAAAGCCGACAGCACCCGCCTCTGCCATCATACCAAGTTCAGCCAGGCGCTCTCCATCAAGCGCTTTTGTCATGGCGCCGTAAGCATAAAGATTAGGGCCAAGAATGCGTCCTGCACGTAGATATAAAGAATCTATCATGGCAGCATTATCTATAACAGGGTCTGTGCCCGGCAATGTCACAAGGCTTGTAACACCGCCTGCTATAGACGCTGCGAAAAGGCTTGATAAATTTTCTAAATGTTCAGCACCTGGATCGCGTGATTGCACACGCATATCAATCAGACCCGGGCACAAAATATCGCCGCCACAATCGATATGGCTTGCCTGTTCAGGTAAGCTGTCTAAGGCGCCACCGCCGGTCGCTATGATCTTACCATCAGAAACAAGAACATGGCCCGAATCGTCTCTGTTTGAGGCTGGGCAGATCAGTCTGGCATTATGAAAATAGAGTGTTTCGTTCGTATTTTCTGTCATCTGCAAGTTCCAATAAAAGCGCTCATGATTATAGATGCTGAGCAACAGCTTCAAGGCATGCCATCCGCGCAGCAACTCCGAGCTCTACTTGAGTTTGAATTAAACTCTTGAGTTTATCATCAGCAATTTGCGAGTCGATTTCCACGCCTCTATTCATTGGCCCAGGATGCATAACAAATGCATTTGGCGCAGCACGGTGCAGTTTTTCTGCATTTAACCCAAAAAAGTGAAAATATTCATGCTGGCTCGGCACTTCTCGGCCTTCCATACGCTCTTGTTGCAGTCTTAGCATCATCACAATGTCGCAATTTTCTATGCCGGCCTCTAAGTCAGTATAACAGTCCACACCCATATCATCGAAAGCTGATGGCAGCAGCGTTGAGGGGCTTACAAACCGAAGCTCTGCGCCAAGTGAGCCAAGTAGTAGCAGATTTGACCGTGCTACACGGCTATTGGTAATATCTCCACATATGGCAATTTTCAGGCCGGCTATTTGGCCAAATTTTCGCTGTATTGTTAGCGCATCTAACAAGGCTTGGGTTGGGTGTTCATGACGTCCATCACCTGCATTGATAATCGCAGCATCAATATGCTGACTGAGTAGAGCAGGGGCCCCTGACGCATTGTGCCTGACAACAAGGATATCAGGATGCATCGCATTCAGTGTTGTTGCTGTATCAATCAATGTTTCCCCTTTTTTCACAGATGACCCAGCAACAGAGATATTTAAGATTGATGCGCCAAGACGTTTACCAGCCACCTCGAAAGAAACACGTGTACGTGTGGAATTTTCATAAAATAAATTCACGATAGTGCGGCCACGCAGGCAGTCATGAAAAGTTTCTTTGGGATGGTCAGCAAATTCACTGGCTCTTGCCAAAAGCCCCATCATTTCATGAACTGGCATACCCTCAATCCCCAAAATATGGCGTTTGCTGAGAGATGCAGGCTTTGTGTTGGACAATAACATTTCCATCAGGCCTCATAAAATTGTTTAGGCTGAATACTGTAATCTGACGCTATCGTCCAATAAAAATTATCTAACCAGACGTGTTATACTGGTCGAAAGCTGCTTGAAGTATCCAAGTTGCTGCAAGCGCATCTCGACGGGCGTGACGATTTTGCCGTGTCATATCAGCGTCCACCATACTGCGTTCAACAGCTTGAGTGGACCATCTTTCATCTTGAAATACGATTGGCATGTCCCGTAATCGAAGAAAAGCATGCGCGAAATCACGAGTGGAATCACATCTTGGTCCCTCAGACCCATCCATATTTAGTGGCCAGCCAATAACCAGTCCGGCAACCCCAATTTCATCCATTTCATCACACAGCCCCAGCATATCACTGGTGAATTTCTGGCGCCAAATGATACGGTGCGGACTAGCGATTTTATGTGTGGCATCACCAATAGCTACACCAATGGTTTTTTTTCCAACATCAAGCCCCATAAATTTTTGATGGGGTGGAAAAACAGAAATCGCATCGAAAAACTTGCAGATAGGCATGCTGAGTGTTAATTGCCTTTATAAATTATGAAACGGGCAGTATGCCCAGCGTGAAAGCAGCTTAATGGCGGTAAGTAAACCATGTCTGTAGACAAAAGCACAGTGAAAAAAATAGCCAAATTGGCGCGTATTGCTGTTTCAGATGAAGAGACAGATACGATTGCCTCAGAACTTAATCACATTCTGAATTGGATCGAAGAGCTAAATGAGGTTGATACGGATGGTGTTGCGCCTTTGGCAAGTGTAACAGGCCATAATCTGCCATTGCGGCAAGATGCTGTTACTGACGGCGACAAGGTTGACCAGATATTGGCGAATGCGCCAGAGCAGGCAAGCGGATTTTTTGTAGTTCCAAAGGTAGTTGAATAATGTCTGATATCCTTAAGTTAACTGCAGTTGAGGCGCGTAAGGCGCTTGATAGTAAGGCTATTTCTGCCACAGAACTTACCAATGCCTACATTGGTGCTATGGATGAGACTCGTGGTCTCAATGCCTATGTAGCAGAAACACAGTCAAAAGCACTTGAGATGGCGGCTGCGAGTGATAAGCGGCTTGCTGAAGGCAAGGCTGGGCCATTAGAGGGTATTCCTGTTGGGGTGAAGGACTTATTCTGCACAAAGGGTGTGGAAACAACAGCCTGCTCAAACATCTTGAAAGGGTTCACGCCAACCTATGAAAGTTTTGTAACAAACCAGCTCTGGGATGCTGGGGGTGTTATGCTTGGCAAAATCAATTGTGATGAATTTGCGATGGGCTCAGCCAATGAGACATCAGCATTTGGCCCGGCTATCAACCCATGGAGTTCTGAAGACGGACCAGATTTAGCAGCCGGTGGCTCATCTGGCGGCTCTGCAGCCTCTGTATCATCAGGGTCATCTCTAATTGCGACTGGTACAGATACAGGTGGGTCTATCCGGCAACCAGCTGCACTTTGCGGTATTGTTGGTATGAAGCCAACTTATGGCAGATGTTCTAGATGGGGCATTGTTGCCTTTGCTTCATCTCTTGATCAGGCAGGTCCATTTACCAGAGATGTTGCTGATTCAGCTCTCATGCTTGAAGCTATGGCCGGCCATGACAAAATGGATTCTACATCTGCTGATGTGGCCATGCCTGATTTGCAGGCAGCGATGCAGGCAGGTGTCAAAGGTCTGAAAATAGGCATCCCGTCTGAGTATGTCATGGATGGTATGGACCCAGCTATTTTGAAATTATGGGAACAAGGCCAGTCATGGTTGAAAGATGCAGGTGCTGAGCTTGTTGAAATCTCTTTGCCACATACGAAATACGCTCTGCCATGCTACTATATTATTGCCCCTGCAGAAGCATCCTCTAACTTGGCACGTTATGACGGCGTGCGCTACGGTTCCCGTGTAGATGAAGGCGGGTCTCTTGACGAGATGTATGCAGCCACTCGTTCTGCTGGCTTCGGTGATGAAGTAAAACGGCGCATTATGATAGGCACATATGCTCTGTCTGCAGGTTATTACGATGCCTATTATTTGAAGGCACAACAGGTACGTCAGTTAATAAAGACTGATTTTGATAATGCATTCACTCAGGTTGACGCAATTCTGACACCAGCAACACCATCTGCGGCCTTTGAACTTGGTGTTAAGCAGGATGATCCTGTCACAATGTATTTGAATGATGTCTTTACTGTGCCTGCTAATCTGGCAGGTATTCCGGGTATTTCCGTGCCTGCAGGTCTGTCAGAGGCTGGTCTGCCGCTCGGTCTGCAAGTGCTAGCAGGGTCGTTCCGCGAGGATCGCATTTATCAAGTAGCAAAAACGTTAGAGGAGGCTGCGGCCTTCCAGTTGAATCCAGTCCGCGCTGCAGGAGGCTTACGATGAGCACTCAGGATATGACAGATAACACAAACCTTGTTCAAGGTGAGACAGGCCTGTGGGAAGTTGTGATCGGCATGGAAGTGCACGCGCAAGTTTTGTCAGAAGCAAAATTATTTTCTGGATCATCTACACGATTTGGCGCAGAGCCCAACCAGAATGTGTCTCTTGTTGATGCGGCCATGCCAGGTATGTTGCCTGTGATTAATGCTGAATGTGTCCGTCAAGCTGTTAAGACGGGCCTTGGTTTAAAAGCTGAAATAAATCTTACAAGCGTATTTGACCGGAAAAATTATTTTTATGCAGACTTGCCGCAAGGCTATCAAATTAGTCAGTTCAAACAGCCAATTGTGGGCGAGGGGTCAATAACCATCTCCTTGAAAGATGGGTCAACTCATGAGATTGGTATTGAGCGTTTGCATCTGGAGCAAGATGCTGGGAAATCCATGCATGATCAGCATCCATCAAAATCATATATCGATTTAAACCGCTCTGGTGTTGCCCTTATGGAAATTGTGTCTCGTCCTGATTTGCGGTCTGCTGAACAAGCTGGTGCTTATATCAAAAAGCTACGCTCCATCTTGCGTTATCTCGGCACATGTGACGGCAATATGGAAGAAGGCTCTCTGCGTGCAGATGTAAATGTGTCAGTGCGTCGACCAGGTGAAGAGCTTGGTACAAGAACAGAAACGAAAAATCTGAATTCTGTGCGATTTATCACGCAGGCGATCAATTATGAGGTGCAACGCCAAATTGAAATCATCGAAGAAGGCGGCACCATTGATCAGGAAACGCGGCTTTTCGATACCAGCACAGGCACGACCCGCACAATGCGTGGTAAAGAAGATGCCCATGATTATCGATATTTCCCAGATCCTGACCTATTGCCATTAGTGCTGTCAGAGGAGGTGGTCTCAGAAATTGAAGCAGCCTTGCCAGAGCTGCCAGATGAGATTCGCGCTAGAATGACTGGTGAATATGGCTTGTCTGATTATGATGCTGCTGTTCTTACTGAAGAAAAGGAAACAGCAGCATTCTACGAGGCTGCTAGTGCTGGTCGTGACCGCAAATTAACTGCAAACTGGATGAGTGTGGAATTATTTGGAGCTCTGAATAAGGCGTCTCTTGATTTAGACTCGTCGCCCATCTCGCCTGACCAGCTTGGAGCGCTTGTTGACCTAATTTCAGACGGCACGATTTCTGGACGGATTGCCAAAGATGTGTTTGCTGACATGTTCGAAACGGGAAAAGCAGCAGCTGACATCATTGAAGAGAAGGGCTTGAAGCAAGTATCTGATAGTGGCGCGATTGAAACGCTTATTGACAGTGTAATGCAGGCTAATGAAGATAAGGTTGCTGAATATCGCGGCGGCAAAGATAAGTTATTTGGCTTTTTTGTCGGTCAGGTTATGAAACAATCTGGCGGTCAGGCTAATCCAGCAATGGTTAATCAGATCTTACGTCAGAAACTTGATGGATAAGACCCCAGTTTTGCAGCAATTTGCAGCTATGTAAATATTGCACAGATGACTGGTCCTAATTATGGGTAACCCGTGCGTAGCTGCGCATAGATGCATGGTGACTACGGCGATATCTGGTGTTTGACGTCGGTATGTCGGTGGCTTTGTGAAATAGCTTAAGATGGTTGTTGCTGAAAGGATGCACCGACTGCATTTTCAGATGCGAGCTATATAATAGTTGGTCATGCACAGCCTGAGAGAGATATTAGTATTTTACGGCTTTCTGGGGTTATGACCACAACCGACATAATGTCGTGATAACCAATGACCAATTTTATCGCGCAGCACGTTTGGCTGCGTCTGATGTGCCATCCTCATGCTCCCAATAGGGAGCGTCTCCATATAGTTCAGATAGATAATTTACAAATAATTCAATGCGTTGCCGTCTATGGTTAGCAGCACGATATGTGGCATGAATTGGTTCATCCTCACGTACAAGCTCATCCATAACAGGCACTAAATCACCCATATGTATATGTTTGCCTGATACATAATTTGGTAGCATGCCAATACCGCCATCATTCAAGATGGTGCGTAATAACGCATCTCCGGAATCGATCCGTATCGAGCCACTGGCTCTGAATGTATCTATACCGCCGGCTTCATTTGTGAAGTGCCAATCATTATGTGGATGCCCATATTCCAGTGTCACAAGTTTATGTTTTCGCAAATCAGCTTGTGTGTTCGGCACACCATAGCGGTCTAGATAAGATTGAGAGGCAACAAGCCGACGACGATTCGGAGCTAGTGTAACAGTTTCTAATTCCGGAGAATCTGTAATGGCTGAAAGCCTAACATGTACATCAATAATAGTGTGTGTTGGCAGAACAGAATGATCAGTCGTGATTAAATCTACGGATAATTGCGGATAATTTTTTAAGAATTCAGGTAGATGTGGCGCGATATGCCGATGGGCAAATGCAGGCGGAGCAGAGACCTTCAAAATACCACGGACTTGGTCTGTTGCATCTGCAACTTCCATTTCAGCTTCATCTATCTCAGAAAGGATATGCCGACACCTTGTCAGGTAATTCTCACCAACCTCAGTGATGGTAACCCGCCTCGTTGTTCTTTCGATAAGAGAGCTGCCTAAATGCGTTTCAAGCGCCGCTAAATGCTTTGATATTGCTGATGGTGTCATATTTAGGGAATCAGCAGCACCCCTGAATGACTGTTGATTGGCAATATGCATAAACACACGCATTGAGGTCAGAAGGTCCATTTCTATCTTTCCTCCGCAGCTGGAAACGTGTAGCTATGATATGGTTCAATTAGGTTTAGAGACAAGATGCGTTTTTGCTCAATAATCTAAACAAGTTTAAAGGGTCAGACCATAGTGATGAAACATTTAGCGCCTTATTTGCCCTATATCTATCTCACTATAGCAGTTGCGGCAGAGGTGGTTGGGACAACAGCTTTGAAGGCGTCAATGTCTTTTACGAAGCTTGCGCCAACGATAACGATGATAGCCGCTTATATAGTAGCTTTCTTTTTTCTGTCATTCGTTATGCGAACGCTTCCTGTTGGCATAACCTATGCACTCTGGTCTGCTTTGGGTATCGTCTTGATTACCATAGCCTCTATCTATCTGTTTGATGAGGTGCTTGATCTTGCTGCCGTGATTGGGATCGCGATGATTATCGGCGGCATTGTCGTCATACAGCTATTCTCGAAAATGAATCTTAGCGGGTAGAGGCAGCAGATACTGCTTTTAAAAATTGCCAGTTCTTTGCAACAGGTATTTTTATCCAATCTTCTTTTTCAAATTGCCCTGTTTTTCAAATTGCCCTGTTTTTCAAATTGCCTTGTTTTTCAAATTGCCCTGTT
>WTHY01000130.1 GCA_011522945.1 Alphaproteobacteria bacterium | reverse complement strand
TGCATGAGCCGTCAGGTGATTTGCGCCGCGTCATCGAAGCAGTTGAGGCGCAATGGCCTGACCGTGTGTCTGGTCCGATTGATTGCGACTTGCATGTGCTTCGACAGCTGCAGCCGGCTTTGCGTAAAGGGAAATGGCAGATAACCGTTGGTCTTAGAGGCGGTTGTCAGATCGTCGCTGTCTGGCCTGGCCTGAAAGACCAGGTGCTTGGTGCAGCCATTGATGTTGGTTCCACAACGATTTCAGCACATTTATGTGATATGAATAGCGGCGAGGTGTTAGCTTCAACCGGCATTATGAATCCACAAATTCGTTTTGGCGAAGATCTTATGAGCAGAGTTTCATATGGAATTATGAATCCGGGCGGCGCTGAGGAAATGACAGCTGCTGTTCAAGAAGGTCTGCAACAGTTGATTGAAGGTGGGGCAGAGCAAGCAGGATGCACAGCTGAGGATGTGCTTGAAGTTGTGTTGGTCGGTAATCCTGTCATGCATCACCTGCTTCTTGGCGTTGATCCAATTGAGTTAGGCGGCGCGCCGTTTGCCCTTGCTGTAGATACCGCTACTGAATTTCGGGCCTCAGAAATCAATCTAAAGCTCCATGATGGCAGCCGTGTTTATGTGCTTCCATGTATTGCTGGACATGTTGGCGCTGATGCAGCTGGTGTTGTCTTAGCTGAGGCACCACAAAAGGGAGATGAAATTAGTCTTTTGATTGATGTGGGTACAAATGCTGAGATTGTTCTCGGCAATGCTAATCATATGCTGGCTGCCTCATCACCAACAGGACCAGCTTTCGAGGGTGCGCAAATTAGCTCTGGCCAGCGGGCTGCGCCAGGGGCTATTGAACGTATTCGCATTGATGCTGATACGCTGGAACCTCGGTTTGGCATCATTGGCGCAGAGCCGTGGTCAGATGAAGATGGCTTTGCAGAAGCAGCCTCGGGCAGCGGTATCACAGGTATTTGCGGGTCTGGCATTATTGAAGCTTTGGCTGAAATGTATCTGGCTGGCATTATCACAGAAGATGGCGTGATTGATGGCAGTCTTGCCGCAAAGTCCACGCGTATCGAAGAGGATGGCAGGACTTTCCAATATCGCATATCGGAAAATGTGGTTATCACACAAAATGATGTGCGGGCTATCCAATTGGCTAAGGCAGCTTTGCATGCGGGATTCCGTCTGCTTATGGATAAGATGTCTATCGATAAGGTAGATAAGGTTGTTCTGGCAGGCGCATTTGGTACGCATATTGACCCGAAATACGCTATGGTTCTAGGGATGGTGCCTGATTGTGTGCTTGACCGGGTTATTCCAGCTGGCAACTCTGCCGGGGCAGGCGCACGTATGGCGCTATTGAATCTAGAAGCACGGGCTGAAATTGAAGATGTCGTTCGGCGTATTGAGAAGATTGAAACAGCTATCGAGTCTGATTTTCAGGACCATTTTGTGCGCGCCATGGCAATCCCGCACAAAACAGATCCATATCCTGAGCTTAGCAAAGCTGTGAAGCTGCCACCGCGTGATTTAACAGATAATGTACCAAGTACGGCAGCTGAGACAAATCGTCGTCGCAGTGGCAGAAGACGCCGCGCAGACGCATAGGTGTTTATGAAGCGCATATGCTGTCAAATGCCGTATCTGACAAGGTAATTAGCTAGGCTGTAATTTGCTATGATTTGCCATAGTTCACTTTGGTTCCGTCAGGCAGCGCCGTTAGTCTAGGAGCGAGTTATACCAGCTCTGTAATGTTAAATCTGGCGCGGTTAAGCAAAATTTTGCATGAAAGACTATATCATCTAGCTGTCAGCCACCATGGCTGATGTCTGATTGGTTTGGTTAAGACTAGTCAGCGTTGCGCTTCAGCAATCTCTTGATCCGGCGGTTTCTTTGGATTATGTGCCAGCTTAAGGCGCCTAGCAGAATTGCTGACAGAATGTAGCTCGGCCAAATATATGCGGCATATCCACCAAGTGAGAAAAACTCTGCCATAGTTTATTCCTCAAGCTGCATACGGTTAAGACGCTTTTGTAGTAACGTGCTTTGCATCTGGATGAGGACGAGCACAATAAAGAGGCTTTGTAAGCCGATAAACATAGTGAAAAGCGGCCAGAGCATTGAGCTGTCGATAGATACACCGCCAGATCTCAAGATACTTGCTGGCTGGTGCAACGTATTCCACCAATCGACTGAAAATTTGACAATTGGTAGATTAATACAACCCACGAGAGCTAATATTGCCGCTGGCCTTGCCCCTCTTTCTGATCGCTCAAAGCCTGAGGCTAATGCCAGATATCCAATAAAGAAAAACAGCAAAACAAGCATTGATGTGAGCCTGCCATCCCATACCCACCATGTGCCCCACATGGGCCTGCCCCAAAGGCTGCCTGTTGCCAATGTCAGGATTGCAAAAACAGTCCCAACAGGCGCAATAGCGCGTGCTGCGACATCTGCAAGAGGGTGACGCCAGACCAAGAAAAAGAGGGCTGATATACCTAGGCCCAGATAGCTTGATAAAGCGATCCAGGCAGATGGCACATGAACATACATAATTCGAACAGTCTCACCTTGCTGATAGCTGTCTCTTATACACATCTCCGAGCC
>WTHY01000025.1 GCA_011522945.1 Alphaproteobacteria bacterium | reverse complement strand
TGGAAACCCAAGCGCACCGTCATCTTGTGTCAGGCTGGCATGAAGCATGGTTTCAGAAATTTTTGTAAGCTGCCAAAATTGTCTACCAGTACCGTAATGACCACCGTGAAGTGTTTGCTGTGCATTTTCGTTTGGCTCAAAATGATAGGATTTATCATTTAGAGAGGCTGTTGCCCCGGCAATCCTATTGGCAACGGGGCCGGCAATTGCGCCCATATGTGACATATCATTAAGATGGTCAGATAACTTGGCGAGATTTAGAACAAGAGAGTTCGCATGACCTGCCAACCTGAGATCAATGAGCCGTGCCCCAAAATTCAAAATTGTCGCACATATCTGATCATTAGAAATCGTAACCGTATGCAAATTGGTTTGAGACTGTGTCACAACCATCCACCTGTTTAGCGGATTTCGGTTCTTGTTTTCGTCACAGCCTCTGACCAGCCTGACAACAATTTACGCCGTTCAGCTGTGCCAAGGGATGGCTCGAACTGCGCCTCTAATTGCCAGCTTTCAGCCATGTCTTCCAGAGTTTCATAGGCGCCATCTGCAAGACCGGCAAGCATAGCGGCGCCTAATGCTGTTGTTTCTAAGACCTGAGGGCGATCTACCGGAATATCTAGGATATTTGATAGAAATTGCATGAGCCAGCCATTAGCTGCCATGCCGCCATCAACGCGTAGCCGGCTTGGGCGCATCCCATCTTGGGCCATAGCTGCAAATAAATCATAGGTTTGATACGCAACGGACTCTAGTGCTGCTCTGGCAAAGTGCGCAGGTCCGGTATCACGTGTGATGCCATAGACTGCTCCACGTGCCTCAGCATGCCACCATGGCGCCCCAAGGCCGGTAAAAGCTGGTACCATATAGAGACCCTCATTCCCATCCATGCCTGCGGCAAGTGCTTCAGTTTCAGACGCAGAGTCAATGATTTTCATGCCGTCCCGAAGCCACTGAACCACAGCGCCAGCTATGAATATCGATCCCTCCAGCGCATAAGCCCGCTTACCATTAATTTGCCAGGCTACAGTTGAGAGTAGCCGATTTGAGGAACGAATAATTTCCTCGCCAGTGTGCAGGATAACAAAGCAACCTGTACCATATGTAGATTTGATGGCGCCTGGCACAATACATGCCTGGCCTACCGCGGCTGCTTGCTGATCTCCAATCGCAGAGAGAATAGGGAGTCTTCTGCCAAGGACATCATGGCTTATCCCCAGCTGGCCTGAGCTATCAACGATTGCTGGGAGTAAAGATTGTGGCACATTGAATAGCGCGCATAATTCAGGATCCCAGTTACCATCTGCAATATTCATCAGACTTGTTCTAGCAGCATTTGTGGCATCACTGACATGGCTAGCACCATTTGTTAGGCGCCAGATTAAAAACGTCTCTATTGTGCCAAATGCAAGCTCACCAGCATCTGCACGTGAACGTGCGCCGTCAACATGATCAAGAATCCAGCTTGCCTTGCTGGCCGAAAAATATGGGTCAATAACAAGACCTGCTTTGGCAGCAACCATTTCCTCATATCCAGCCTGACGCAAGGCATTACAGGTTTCAGAGGTGCGTCTATCCTGCCATACAATGGCATTGTAGATGGGGTTTCCCGTATTTCTGTCCCAAATGAGGGTGGTTTCACGTTGATTGGTAATCGCAATGCCAGAGACAGGAATATTCGCAGCATCAGCCTGTGTAAGAACAGCTTCGCAAACCGAGACAACACTGTCCCAAATCTCCTCAGGATCATGCTCTACCCACCCTGATTCTGGAAAGATTTGTGTAAATTCTTCTTGAGCTGAGAAGAGTGCCTTTCCTGTTTGGTCAAATAAAATGGCACGACTACTTGTTGTGCCTTGGTCAATTGCCAAATAGGTTTTCATCTCAAAACTCCCCAAGATAGTCCGTTATATACAGCTTTACATGCGATATGCATTTTTGACTGGATTTTTGTCTGGTAAACTAGATTAGTGTGCTGAGATGAAGTCTGGCAAGATGACTATCAAAATTTTGCAAGTTTATTATAATCCTGAAAAAGTTTACCAGACAGTTTGCCTGAACCCTATCTTTATAATGAGTAAATCAAGGCCCCAGACATATGAAAACAGATTTTGATATTGTGGTAATAGGCGGCGGCGTAAACGGGGCAGGCATAGCACGTGATGCTGCCGGTCGCGGTTATTCTGTATGTTTGCTGGAAAAAGATGATTTTGCCCAAGCAACCAGTTCAGCCAGCACAAAACTGATCCATGGCGGGCTTAGATATTTAGAACATTATGCCTTTCGGCTTGTTCGTGAATCGCTGCAAGAGCGTGCGACCTTGCAACGGGCTGCCCCGCACATTATCTGGCCACTTCGCTTTGTATTGCCGCATCACAAGGGGCTGCGACCTGCCTGGTTGATTAGGCTTGGCTTATTTTTATATGATCATCTCGGCGGCAAGCAGCTTGTCCCGAAATCAGAGCATGTGCGTCTTGATGCGCACCCTGCTGGCCAGCTTCTGAAAACCGAGTTTAAAACAGGATTTATCTATTCTGATTGTTGGGTAGAAGATAGTCGTCTTGTCATCTTAAATGCGATGGATGCTGCTGCAAGAGGTGCAACGGTTCGAAACCGCACTAAGCTGATATCAGCGCAGCCTGCAGACGAAGGCTGGAAGCTGACTGTACAAAGTGCGGCAGGTGCCGAGAATATCATTACCTGCAAAATGTTAGTAAATGCAGCAGGGCCATGGGCAATTGATATTCTGCAAAGAAGCGGGGCCGCAAAAAATGCAGCCTCTCTGCGCCTAATCAAGGGAAGTCATCTTATATTTGACCGCAAGATGCCAAGTGATGATGCCTTCCTCTTGCAAAATACAGATGGCAGAATCACATTTCTCATCCCCTATGAAGATAGATTTACCTTAGTTGGGACTACGGATGTTGATGTTTCAGAAGATGCCGGCCCTGTAGAAATTTCTGAGGCAGAAATCACCTATCTGTTAGATATGATAAACCCGTATCTTGATAGACCCTTCCACAGAGACGATATTTATAGCTCTTATGCTGGTGTCCGCCCGCTTTATGATGATGGGTCAGATCAGGCTGCAAAAGCAAATCGTGATTATCATTTAGAGCTAACGCATCATCACAATGCGCCATTACTCTCGATTTTTGGTGGCAAGCTGACAACCTACCGCCGATTGGCAGAATCTGCTTTAACACAAATCAATTCTGTATTTGGAGCGGACCGGGCAAAATGGACGGCAAAAGCAGTGCTGCCCGGTGGGGATTTTGACCGACAAGATGCGCTAGCATTAGCCTTGCAGGCGCAAGTCACAGATATGGATGATAGTGTCGCACTGCGGCTTGTGCGTGCTTATGGGACAAAGAGTTTCACATTCCTCAAAGATGCATCAAAAATGGCAGATTTAGGGACGCAATTTGGCTATGGGTTAACTGAGGCTGAACTTAATTATCTGGTTGATTATGAATATGCGATGTCAGCAGAAGATGTGCTGTGGAGACGTTCAAAATTACAACTCCATTTATCTCAGACACAGATAGATGCGGTGGCAGATTGGTTTACCGCACGCCTGCAAGCAGAACCCTCGATAGCTGCCTCCTAATGTGTCGAGTCAGGATATGTTGTATTAAAATGTTGTAGTAGTTGATCAGCAAATTTGGCTGCTGCTACACTTAAGACACGCCCTTTGAGCTGAACGAGATGTAAAAGACCACTCATTTTGTCGCGCTTTGCGATAGGCCTTTGCACAAGATAATGAGAGTCCGGCGACTGGTTCGAGCCTCCTAAGGGCAACTGAAAGCTGATAGCATTCTCATATTTTAGATAATGGGCTGTGAATTCATGAGACTCAGAGGTGATTGCAGTGCTGAATTTAATCCCATGCTTTTGCTGGGCAACCTGAATGAGTCTCTGAAGACCCGACCCTTCTGCTGGCATAATAAACGGAAAATCCTGACATTGTATCATGCGGATTTCTGCCTGCTTTGCTAGCGGGTGGTCTGGATGCATCGCAAGGGCCAGATCAAGTTGTACAGATGCGAGTGTTTGAAATTCTGTACCAGGGACGGAGCCAAAAATAAGCGCAAGATCAGCTTCAAAATTCGCCAGTGCTTTTAAAGCAGCATCAGGCGCGCGTCGTAAAATTTCAAATGACACGCCAGTATGCTCCTGCCTATATAACGCAATCCGTGACGGTAAAAATGCCCCGATCGCCTCAGAGCCACCAGCAATCTGCACATGACCTCGCCTAACACCTGAAAGGTCAGAGATCTGTGAGAGTACCTTAGACATATCGGCCATTGATTGCCGAATATGCTGAATCAATAATTCACCAGCTACATTTAGCCTGACACCTTGTGGAAGGCGCTCAAAAATTTGCACACCTAATTCCTCTTCAAGGCCAATGACACGCCGGTTGAGGGCTGTTGACGTTATGTTCAGCTGCTCAGCAGCCTTACGAATTGAGCCAGTTCGCGCCACCACATTTATGTAATTTAGATGCGATAAATACTTCATGAATTTCGCTCCACTTCGACTGACTGATGCAAAAAATGCATCGCTATAAGAAAAATATAGCACAATTCTGCATTAGTTAAATCTGATACTTCAAAATACATGCCCCCCTCAAAAACGGCATCGGGAATAGCAGCGCCTGTCATACCCATGAAAAAGACTGCCAAAATATCGAACCGACAAATGAGAGGTCAAAGTGAAGTATATTATTTCCGTAATCCAGCCGAGCAAACTAGATGCTGTGCGCGAAGCTTTGTCCAAGTTTGGTGTGTCAGGCATGACTGTTAGTGAAGTCAGAGGCTATGGCCGCCAACTTGGTAAGTCAGAGATTTATCGGGGTGCCGAATATGAAGTTTTGTTTATCCCCAAGATAAAATTAGAAGTGGCGGTTTCATCAGATGTTGCAAAAGACGTGATTGATACCATTCGTAAGACGGCCGCCACCGACAAAATTGGTGACGGCAAAATTTTCATAATGGACCTGGAGCAGGCTGTTCGCATTCGCACAGGCGAAGAGGGCGCAGACGCACTCTAAATTTCTGATTTTCACCCATCCAAACGCACCAATATAATGGAGTTCAAAATGCGTTTTCCAAAATTTTCAATTTCTGCTTTGGCACTAGGATTCGGGCTTCTAGCCCAGCCAGCTTTTGCAGATGAGGTAGGCGTGCATGGCGTCTTTATTCTCAACTCACTATTATTTCTCATTGGCGGCTTTCTGGTCATGTTCATGGCAGCAGGCTTCTGTATGCTCGAAGCTGGCCTTGTCAGGGCTAAAAATACAACCACCCAGTTGACAAAAAATATTGCGCTATTTTCTATTGCAGCAATTGGCTATTATTTGATCGGGTATAATTTGATGTATCCCCTCGGCTCTTGGGCAGTCGATGGTGTGTTTTCAGCACTCTTCCCGGCAATCGCGGTGATGGAGCCAGTTGGCGTTGCAGCTGAGGCTGCTGACGATCTGTCCTATGCCTCAACAGCCTCAGATTATTTCTTTCAGTTGATGTTCTGTGCTGCGACAGCATCGATTGTCTCGGGCGCCGTTGCTGAACGCATTAAATTATGGCCGTTTCTGATTTTCACATTCATTCTGACAGCGTTTATTTACCCGTTGCAGGCAAGTTGGAAATGGGGTGGTGGTTTCTTGGATGCCGCTGGTTTCTTAGATTTCGCTGGCTCATCAGTTGTTCACTCAGTAGGTGGCTGGGCAGCTTTGGCAGGTGTTCTAATTCTTGGCCCGCGGCTTGGTAAATATAAGGACGGCCGCGTGATTCCGATGCCTGGCGCAAATCTGCCGCTGGCAACATTGGGCACATTCATCCTATGGATGGGCTGGTTTGGCTTTAATGGCGGCTCTCAGCTGGCAATGGGCACAATCGGAGATGTAGCTGATGTATCTCGCATCTTTGCTAACACCAATATGGCTGCTGCGGCAGGGTCCGTCGTTGCACTTGTCTTAACCCAAGCCCTTTATGGCAAGGTTGACTTGACTATGGTGCTTAATGGCGCGCTGGCAGGTCTAGTATCTATCACAGCTGAACCATTAACTCCGTCTCTTGGCATGGCAATGTTGATTGGCGGTGTCGGGGGTGCAATCGTCGTATTCACAGTGCCATTGCTCGACAAGCTAAAGATTGACGATGTTGTGGGCGCAATCCCTGTACACCTAATTGCTGGTATCTGGGGTACATTTGCTGTTGTGCTGACAAATAGCGATGCGTCAATTGGTGCACAGCTATATGGTATTGTGGTTATTGGTATTTTCACCTTTGTTATCTCAGGCATCTTCTGGTTCATCCTTGCGCAAATTATGGGCATTCGTGTGAGCGAAGAAGAAGAGATGGTTGGCCTCGATAATTCTGAGTTAGGTATGGATAGCTACCCAGAATTTATCCGGCAGGGGTAATTGCCCTCCCAGTAAAATAAAACACCTCCCAAAAAAACCCCTGCCTTGAGAAAGGCAGGGGTTTTGGTGTTGTGGCGCTAAAGGAGTGTGCTAGCATGTGCTTTTATGGGTTATTTTGATATGGGCCTATGCCTGTCTTAAACCCTAGATAGTGCATAGCTACTGTCGTCACAATAAGGTAGAGCGCGTTCTTGCACCTGCAGAAATTGGCAGGCCATTTAGAGTGGGCCGTTTACGATAAAGATAAAACCAAAACCAAAACCAAAACCAAAACTTAACATCATTTAGAGCGTCTTGGCCGGTTCTAAACGCAGTTACCGTTACCGCAGGCGTTGTTCCGTTTTGCTATCAAATAGATATATCGCATCTGACTCAAAGCTAATGCCGACCTTTTGACCTTTTGGAGCAGGCGTGCCGCGTACCTCTGCGATAATCCGCTCACCTGTAGGTGCAGTTAGATATTCATATGTGACACCACCAAGCTGCTCTGACATTTTGACAAGTAGGGTATCACCTTCAGTAAGTGTCATATCTTGTGGCCGGATACCAAATATTACCTCTGTGCCATCCTGAGGCAGTGATATTTTTGTTTTAAAAGATTGGTTGCCAAGCGCTGGCACGATAATCTGTCCGTTTTCTACGCGGGCCTCTAAGAAATTCATGCTTGGTGAGCCAATAAATCCCGCGACAAACTTATTGTCAGGGTCATTATAGAGGTCCATAGGTGCCCCTGTTTGCTCAATATGGCCATGTCGTAAGACAACGATCTTATCTGCAAGCGTCATGGCTTCGACTTGATCATGTGTGACATAAATCATAGTTGCACCAAGCTCTTCATGCAGCCTTGCGATTTCAACACGCATTTCAACGCGGAGTTCAGCATCTAGATTCGATAGAGGCTCATCGAACAAAAATACATCTGGTCCACGCACAATGGCACGCCCGATAGCCACACGCTGTCTTTGGCCGCCAGATAAGGCTTTTGGTTTCCGCTTTAAATAGGGTTCTAGCTGCAGGATTTTTGCAGCCTTTCCGACCTTATCTTTGATGATGCTTTTCTGCACACCATTCATCTTAAGACCGAAACCCATATTTTCTTCAACTGTCATGTGTGGGTATAGCGCATAGCTCTGAAACACCATGGCAACGCCGCGTTCTGCAGGATCAAAATGCGTGACATCCTTGTCTGCAATATGAATCGAACCTTCGGTGGTCTGCTCAAGGCCGGCGATCATTCTCAGAAGCGTGGATTTTCCGCAGCCTGATGGCCCCACAAAAACACAGAACTCGCCTTCATTCACATCAAGATCAAGCCCGTGAATCACTTCAGTTGCTCCGAATTGCTTGATAACATTTTGTAGTTTGACGCGGCCCATTATGTTTATCCCCAGCTGTCCGATTAAAAGGTTTCTTCGGTTTGAAGACTATTTATTAGCAGTTTTTTTAAAAAACGTGTCACCACCAATTCCAGATGAAAAGAAAGTGCTAAACATCTAGAACAATATGTTGACATTGTATAGATTTAATAACATCGTTTTGCAACTTGCATGAAGTCTTAATAATTGTGATTTCATGTCAATTCATTTTAGGGAGGATAATGTGAGAAATTATTTCGCAAAAGCTGCTAGTGTTCTGGCAGCAGGTGCATTTTTGGCAGCACCAGGCGTTGCTCAGGCAAGCCTATCTGGTGAACTTGTCATCGTAACAGGCATGTCAAACCCTGCACCACGTGCAGTTATCGAAGGCATGGTTGAGCGTTTCGGCAAGATGCATCCAGATCTGGACATTAAGCTGACTATCAATGTTCGTGATACAATGATCGAAGGTCTACGTAGCATCACACCTGATAACGCACCAGACGTTGTTGAGTGGTATGCAGCCAACCGTATGGCACCATTCGTAAGAAACGGTTTATTTGAAGATATCAGCGATTTGTGGGCAGAAGACGAGTTCGTAAAGAACCTGGCATCTACAAAAGGCGCTCTGTCACTAGATGGTAAGCAGTATGGTGTGCCATACACATATTACCAGTGGGGCATGTATTACAGACAGGATATCTTCAACGAGTTAGGCCTTAAAGAGCCAACAAACTGGGAAGAAGAAAAGGCCAACTGTAAGAAGATCGTAGCCTCTGGCCGTGCGTGTTACACAATCGGTACAAAGTGGTTGTGGACAGCAGCTGGCTGGTTTGACTACATCAACATGAGAACAAATGGCTTTGATTTCCATATGGATCTGGCTGCTGGTAAGGCATCATGGACAGATGACCGTGTAAGACAGGCTTTTGCAAACTGGCGTGAGCTCATCGACATGGGCGCGTTCATCAAAGATCACCAGACATATAGCTGGCAGGAAGCACTTCCATTCATCGTGAATGGTGAAGCTGCATCACTACTTATTGGTAACTTCGCAGTTGCACCTCTAAGAGAAGCTGGTCTAGACGATAGCAAACTTGACTTCTATCAGTTCGTTCCGATTGCTGACGGCGTAGCTCTTGCTGAAGATGCACCAACAGATACATTGCACATCAC
>WTHY01000052.1:3305-9019 GCA_011522945.1 Alphaproteobacteria bacterium | reverse complement strand
GGGCATGAAGCCAGTTGCTGAGGCAACTGCACGTATTTCTCGTTTGGAAGGCATGGAAGGTCATGCAAGGACAGCTGACATAAGATTGGCGAAATATTTTCCAGGTGAAAATTTCGACCTAACGACAGAATAAGGCCTTTGGCGGTAGACGATAGATTATGACACAAATGCCCGCGTCTCTCTTTGATTTATCTGGCAAGGTCGCTTGTATAACTGGCGCCAGTGCTGGATTAGGACAAATGGCGGCAACCACCTTAGCAGACGCTGGGGCAAAAGTTGTGGGCGTGGCAAGACGAGAAGATGCCTTGAAACAATGGGCGGAATCTATTGGCACAAATGCTGGTTATGTCTGTCATGACTTAATGGACAGGAATGGCTTATCAGAACTGGCAGAAGCAATAAAATCTGTTCATGGTGCGCCTGATATTCTGATCCATGCCGCTGGCGTAAACACGCGGCAAGCCGCCGATGATGTGACGCAGCAAGGGTGGGATGATACGCTCTGGCTGAACCTGACTGTGCCATTCTATCTGAGTCAGCAGCTTGTGCCAGACATGAAATCGAAAGGCTGGGGGCGTATTGTGAATTTTGCCTCACTACAAACGAGCCGCGCATTTCCAGCTGGCATTGCCTATGGTGCGTCAAAAGGTGGTATCGGACAGCTTACACGTGCAATGGCTGAAGCTTGGTCTGCAGATGGTATAAATGCCAATGCTATCGGCCCTGGATTTTTTCCGACTGAGCTAACAGCACCTGTATTTGGCGATCCAGAACGCGCTGCAGCAAATGCATCACAGACATGCATTGGGCGAAATGGCGAGCTTAGCGATATTCAGGGGCCAATTTTATTCCTGTCCTCAGATGCCTCGGCATTTGTAACAGGCCAAATTCTGATGGTTGATGGGGGCTTTACAGCAAAATGAAGGCATTAGTTTATACAGCACCAAACCAGCTTACCTATCAAGATGCAGCTGACCCGATGACAGAGGCTGGTGATGCTTTGATCAAGATTGACTCTGTTGGCATTTGCGGATCTGACATGCATGCCTTTCTGGGTCATGATGATAGACGGCCAGCACCACTAATCCTAGGGCATGAGGCTGCCGGCATTACCACTGATGGCCAGCGTGTTACAGTTAATCCTCTGGTGAGTTGTGGTACCTGTCGCTATTGCAAATCTGGCCGGGATAATATCTGCCAGTCACGTCAGATAATTTCTATGCCGCCGCGTGAGGGCGCTTTTGCTGAATGGCTCTCTATGCCAAAAAGTAATCTTGTGACCGTGCCTGATGATGTGCCGCTAAACAAAGCTGCATTGGCAGAGCCAATAGCCTGTGGCTGGCACGCTATACGAATGGGGCGTGGCTATCTCACAGCACATCTAGGCGATCAAATCAAAGCAGCCAAAACCCTTATTATTGGTGGTGGCACGATTGGTGTTGGGGCTGCTTTATCTGCAGCAGCGCAAGGCTTTGAAGATATAACGCTTGTGGAGCCAAATGCGCTACGGCTTGCATATCTTTCAGATAAGCTGCCATTTTCATTGGTGCAGTCTGACGAGCTAGCTATGACAGCTGATTATGATTTGGTCATAGATGCTGTAGGGTATGAAGCAACACGTGCGCTAGCAACAGCACAAACCGCCCCTGGCGGTATTGTCATGCATATTGGTCTTGGCAGTGCAGAAGGTGGTATTGATGTGCGGCGCATGACGTTGCAGGAAATTGCCTTTATCGGCACCTACACCTACACAGCACAGGATTTTAAGGATACAGCCGAAGCGATTTTCACAGGCAAATTAGGCGCCCTTGATTGGATCGAGGAACGGCCATTGCAGGATGGGCATCAGGCATTTATCGATATTCAGTCACATCAGGTCGCAGCCCCAAAAATTATTTTGAAACCGTAATTATATTAAAAAAAGAGGAGCGTAATTATTATGTCAGAAACACCACAGCTATTGGTACATCATGATGGTGACAATGTTGGCGTTGTCGTTGTCGAAGATTTAAAAGCAGGCACAGATATGCTCTGTGTTGTGACAGAAAATAACACAGATTTCCGCCTGGCTTGTCACCATGATGTGCCTATTGGTCATAAGGTAGCCCTTCAGGATTTCGCTGAAGGCGATACTATCATCAAATATGGTCAGGATATTGGCCGTGTTGTGGCCCCGGCTAAAAAGGGCGAACATATTCACACGCACAATCTAAAAACTAAGCGTTGGTAGGAGACGAACTATGCCAGATTCAACAATGTCTAATCTTTCCTTTTTTGGCTATCGTCGTGAAAATGGACGTGTTGGTGTGCGCAACTATGTTGCCATCCTGCCAGTAGATGATATTTCAAACGCGGCTTGTGAAGCTGTCGCCAACAACATTCAAGGTACAATGGCCCTGCCACATGCTTACGGCAGATTGCAGTTCGGTGAAGATTTAGAGTTGCACTTCCGCACAATGATCGGCACAGGCGCAAACCCGAATGTGGCTGCCTGTATCGTTATTGGTATTGAGCCTGACTGGACCCAAAAAATTGTCGATGGGATTGCCGCTACAGGTAAGCCGGTCGCTGGTTTTTCTATCGAGCAAAATGGCGATATCAACACAATTGCTGCCGCGTCTCGAAAGGCCAAGGAATTTGTACATCTAACCAGCGAATATCAGCGTGAAGAATGCGATATCTCAGAGCTTTGGGTCTCAACCAAATGTGGTGAGAGTGATACAACAACAGGCCTATCCTCATGCCCAACCGTAGGCAATATGTATGACAAGCTTCTACCAAAAGGCATTTATGGCGTCTTTGGTGAAACCTCTGAAATCACAGGTGCGGAACATCTATGTAAAGATCGTGCTGCCACACCAGAGGCAGGCGAGAAATTTATGAAGATTTTCCAGGCCTATCAGGATGAGGTAATTGAACCTTTCAAAACATCTGATTTATCTGACTCCCAGCCAACAAAAGGTAATATTCTTGGTGGTTTAACAACTATCGAAGAAAAGGCGCTTGGCAATCTTGAGAAGATTGGTCGCACATCAACCTATATTGATGCGCTTGGCCCAGCTGAAGCACCTGAAAAGGGCAATGGTCTATACTTTATGGATACGTCGTCTGCAGCGGCAGAATGTGTGACATTGATGGCAGCTGCTGGATATGTTGTGCACACATTCCCAACCGGTCAGGGCAATGTTGTGGGCAACCCAATCGTGCCTGTCATTAAGATCACTGGTAACCCAAGAACAGTGCGTACTATGGGCGAACATGTTGATGTGGATGTTTCAGGTGTATTGCGCCGGGAAATGACAATCGATGAAGCTGGTGATGCTTTGATTGAAAATATCCGTCGCACAGCTAATGGCCGCCTGACAGCTGCAGAAGCCCTCGGCCATAAAGAATTTGTGATGACAAAATTATATCGAAGCGCCTAACAGCCACTCACGAAACAGACGAGAGCAAGCGTAGCATTTAAGGTATGTTCTCTTCCATAAAACGCCCCTCACGGGGCGTTTTTTTTGTTCTCATGTTGTTAATTGCAACTATATTTATCATTTTGATAATTTTTTGTAATATTTTTTACAGTTTTTGTATTGACTGTGAACGTATTCTTATCTTTATCATAATATTATGAAAAACTACTTTGCGATATCTATAGCTTCACTTTCATTTATTGCCTCTGTATTACCCATCGCGATAGCAGATGAGTTAGAAACCACAGCAACCTCTCTCGTGACTGGACAGGCAAATAGCTATCTGAGCCAACTCTCTCAAACCATCCGCGAGACTAGCAGCTTTGAGCATCTAACCTCTTCGGTAGGCACGCAATCTGGTGAGAATTATGCAGAGCTTCTTGGTGTTTACGGTCTGATGAAGAGCGCAGATAAATTTATTTTTAACCAGACCTCACTATCCAGCCATGATGGAATAGAGACAGCGAACACCGGCTTCGGTTATCGTGCTTTTACTGACACCCAAAGCATCATTGGGCTAAATGCGTTTCTAGATTATGAGTTCAGCTCGGCACATAAACGGGTTGGTATTGGTGCGGAATATCTGACAGATGCTCTTGAATTACGCGCCAATTATTATCACCCCACAACAAATGCTAAATCTGTTAAAGGCATCCAAGAGGCAGCGTTAAAGGGCCATGATTATACGCTATCCTATTATAATAGGCATATCCTCCCCCTCAGAGTTAATCTGAAATCTACCCGCTGGTATGATGGTAAAGGCTTTACCGAGTCTGCAACCACAGTTGGAGCATCCTACAATTTAACGCCCAATCTTAGCCTCTCGGCAGCGCGTGAAAAATATGATGGACAAAAAGCTGATACCAATATGTCTTTGACCTATAGAATGGCTCTTGGCGCGCCAGCAGATTTTGAGACCCTGCCAGATGACAGAACAGAACGCCTACAACAGGCGCTCTACGCTCCCGTCGAAAGAGAAAACAAAATCCGGAAGAAATCTATCACATTAGGCGTAACAGTGGGGTCATATTAATGAGACAGTTTATCCCTTTTCTCATAGCCGCCCTTTGTATCTTCGCGTCACCTGCATTTGCGCAAGTCTATTCAAATTGCACAGTATCTGGCGGTGAAATTCAAACATCAGGCGCAACCACCGAGTGCTATTCAAATCAGGGGGAAATGCGGATCAAGATGTATGAAATCCACCTATGTGAAGGTGCTGTTACATACGCAAACTATCCAGAGAAATGTGAAGCCATTTTTACATCTGCGTCAGGTGTAAATGTTGATCTTGGCGACGGGAATTTGGCAGCTAACCTCGGATCTAGCATTTCTATACCCGAAGGCAGTTACAGCAACGCCATCATACTTATTGACGAGAATATCAATCTAAAGGGCACCTATGAATTTGATCGTGCCATGAAAGGCAGCAGCAATGTTGCTGACAAGACCTGCTGGACAATCTCTGGTACCAAGGAAAATTCTTATACAGCAATGGCTGACATACCAACTGATTGCGGCCCAAACCCAGCGCCAGACTGGCTGCTTAGGCGGTACAATATCATGTTTGATGTGCGTATCATGGCGCCCTCTGCTGCTATTGAGAATTTAACAAACTCAACAGGCACATATCATATGTATGCAGGACAAACGCCAACGACTATTACAACCACTGCTGATGCTGACTATCTTATTGGCATACAGGAATTTGACCCGCCTGTTCGTATTTCTCCGACCACCAAGAATATTTCGGTAGATTTCCTCGTAACGAATATGTTCCACCTAAAAACCTCAACTAGCTCTGTACCTGCTGATTGTGCAACCGGTGGAGCAAATGGCTGTTTAATGTGGGTTGTACCAAAGGGCTTTGAGTTCAAAGTTGAAACTGAATAAACAGCCTCTGTTGACGTCTTCTAGTGGAACAGATGCCAAATATAGGCGGCCAGCGCCTGCCTATATAGCCTGTCAAAGGCGAATAGGTGCCTTGAATGGGGGCTGATGATACGTAGTCTCTTTCCGCAATACTGACTGTTGAGCTCATATAAGCGTGCAAAACAGTAACAATTGCGTATCACAGATTTCTAAATCTGCAAGCTGCGCTCCCAGCAGACTATGTTGGCGCAGCCATTACCATCTATCTGCTTTATATGTTGAAAAACTGTGCGCAGCAAAAAACCAAACGACATTTATTTACTGTCTTCTTGCGTGATTGACTGGACGCCGAACTAATAAGCCAATCTACTCAAATCA
>WTHY01000052.1:0-3205 GCA_011522945.1 Alphaproteobacteria bacterium | reverse complement strand
GTCTTCTTGCGTGATTGACTGGACGCCGAACTAATAAGCCAATCTACTCAAATCAGACGAACGTATAGACAGGTTAGTCATGCGGTGAATATCACAGTCAGAAGAAAGCAAATGATGAACATGAATCAGGCCATATTAACAGCACGTTATCTGATAATGCCGTTCTGCGTCATTCTCATTCTCGGCATCATTTTGCTAATCATTCAGGCTGCACAAAAACTTCTCTATCTATTCGTGAATCTGTCAACAGCAACAGATAAAGATGTATTGATTGGCCTATTCAGCATTATCGATCTGGCATTGCTGGCCAACATTCTTCTCTTAATCGCCTTGTCTGGATATGATTCTTTTATCTCACGTCTCAATCAATCAGAAGAGACTGTCACAGCGCTAGATGCGTTAGATGGACTGACGCTTGCCAAGGTGAAGCTAAAACTTCTTGGCAGTATGATCATCATATCTGCTATCGGCTTACTATCTACATTCCTGAGCATTGGTGCCGGGAAAACAGATTTGATGGAAAGTGTGTACCTCCAGATTGCCATCCATTTGGTTCTATCCATATCAGCTGTGTTACTGGCTTTTTCTGATAAGCTTGATAAGAGCTCATGAGTTTTATGAATGGATATAAGGTTACCCAAGAAAGCCATTTGACGCGAAGAGTGCTTGGTGTGGAAAGCACTTGGCGTGAAAGCCACTTGGCGCGAAAAGCGTTTGAACAGAGTTAAATGTCAGAGCCTTAAGCTTTGTCAGACTGGCCAGACATCAAATCAGCTTTTATATGCCGCATATGTTTCAGGCCGATAAGCGCAGCAATAACAGCAGCTTCAAAGGCTAATCCAAAAATCACCATAGGATGTGAGCCATCCACAAAGAAACTAATCAAGCGCAAGCTGAAAAAAGCTGTGCAAATAATCAGCACTGGCCAAAACCACTGATTTCCGCGCCATAGAAAAAGCGACAGAAATATACCTGCCGTTATAATCCCACCACCAATATCACTTTTGATCATATTGCGGCCAATTATGGTCTGAGTTTCAATCCCATTCATCTCAAGATTGCCAGCAGGAAACAGCCCCCACAAAACACCCTGCACCAATAATATGCATGCTGTGAGGCCCAGAAAGATCTTGTAAAATCAAAGATCCTACAGAACCAGACCAAAATCGACATAGTTTGCACCCTCAAATTACAAATTAATCTTGAGGCGCAAAGCGCCGTTAAGTGTAAATGCAGCATCCTCGAAAGAGGGTGGGCCGAAACTACCCTTGGCATTATTGCTAAACCCATATTGCTCTTTGGGTATGCCTAGGAAATTTCTATCCATCTTATTATTGTAATTCACATCAACAAAAATACCGATCGCATAGGTGCCGTCTGGAATCTCAAATTCGTAGATGGCTGTGCCTGTCTCAACAGGCTCGATTACGCCCTGAAGAATACCTTTCGCAGCACCACCTTTTTCACCATCATCATTTTCAAAGACGTTAGCATCATTATATATGGCAAGATGCATTTCCCCGGCCTTTTCAATATTATGAACCTCAACGGTCAGGCTGCCTGCAAGCGCGGAAGATGCCGGCATCATACACACTGCGAGACAGATACACGGCTTTAGACAGTTAAACCCCTTCAAAAAATTGGGCGCCCTTAAGAGATTTGGTATCTTTGGAATGACGGCCGCTTTTAGGTTGTTCAACGCTTTCAGAATGATAGAGGTCTTCAAAATTATGGACGCCTTCAAAATTATGGACGAAAGCCGAAAAACTTGTTTATGGTGCAGGGTAGTCATAGTGGCCTCACGGAGAGTGTAATAAATGGACATTTTAATAAGCCAGTCACAGCCTATCCCACTACATGCCATCGCGGCAATGGTTGCAATTATTCTAGGTGGGATACAGCTCTCTATGAAAAAAGGTGGCAAGACCCATAAATTATTAGGGCGAATATGGGTCGGCCTGATGCTTATCGTCTCCTTTTCCTCATTTTTTATTCATGAAATAAAATTATGGGGCCTGTTTAGTCCGATACATCTTTTAAGCATCTGGACCATCTTCTCAGTTGGACTTGCAATCTATTTTGTGCGGGTTGGCAATATCAAACGGCATAAGCAAGTAATGGTGTCTTTATATGTGTTTGCTCTTATTGTGACGGGATTTTTCACGCTCCTGCCAGGTAGAGTGATGAATCAAGTCATATTTGGCGTTTAAGATATTTGGTAATATGCGAATTGGCGGCGCGTCACCTCAGATATAAATCAGCCGTCTGACTGTCATTAAATACAAGCTCTGCATTCACCATGTCATTTAGGAGAATGCGCTGCTCAGCTACCCTTGGGTCAAGACCATATGTCGCCCATCTTTGGTGAAGCCTTTGTTCTAGAATATGTCTTTCTACACCAAGAAAAATGGTCGATGAAAACATCTTTTTAAGCACGTTCCATGGGCTAATATTTAGCAGTAGATAATTGCCTTCTACTATTATGATTGGTGTCTTTGGATGGACCGCAACTGCATTATCAATTGTTTGGTCCAAATCTCTATCAAATCCCGGATAGAATGCTACAGAGTTTGTGTTTGAGAGGCGTTTAACTGCCCTACAAAATCCCTCTACATTAAATGTTTCTGGCGCACCTTTTTTTGCGAACAAACCTATTTCTTTAAGACTAGGATTATCCAAATGATATCCGTCCATAGAGACTAAACTACACTTAGGCACTATGTCCGTTTGCGTTGCATTAAACCTCTCAACGATAGACTCAGCTAAAGTGGTTTTTCCTGATGCAGGTGGTCCAGCAATGCCAATGATTGACCGTTTACCTGGCACTAAGCCCTGTTCAATGAAATTGCAAGCCGCATCTATATTTGCTCTCAAAGTAGATTTAGGCATTAACTCTACCCTGTATTTTCTGCAAAATCGGAAATAGCCAAAGCTACAATAACCAGCTGCAAATGTGATATCGCAATGTTGGAAGAGGTATTATTTGTCATCGTCCCATCCAAATAGATAAATGGTTGTGTTTCATAGCATGATAGGACACGGTTTGCATTGCAAACATATCTCATAATTTTGAGTGTGCGCTAGCATCTTTCAACTGAAGAAGACATTTCTGCAATACAGCGCGCTCAGACTCAGAAAAGGGCGCCATCAGCGCCTTGTGAAAGGTCTCTGCTTGTGCCTCAAGATATGTAAACACCTCCTGCCC
>WTHY01000049.1 GCA_011522945.1 Alphaproteobacteria bacterium | reverse complement strand
CTCTCCAAAGTGCTGTGGGGTCAGTCAGTGGGACGCGGCTTGCGGGCAGCGCCAAATAAAGAGACATGCGTGGTGATTGATGTATCTTCCAACTGGTCCACTTTCGGGCCGGTGGAAAAGCTGCAATGGTCATTATGGTCGCATCGCGGTTCTTATCTGAAGTTCAAAAACCGCTTCCAATGGATTGCTCAGCAACCAGTCAGTGATCAGGAAAGCTATTTTCTATGTGATAATAAGCTCGAAAGCAGTTTGCGTTGCTCACATATTTATTTGAAAGATAAATTCTCAGATAGTGGCTGTCCTGTATGTGGCTCCTATTCCGCTATCGATATCCATAAAGAGCAAAAGCTGGATAGCTCAGTCAATGATATCGGGCTACATCGCTTATTCTTCGAACGTATCCCGCAAGTCTTTGACGAGATGAATAAAGATATTTGGCGGACGCTTGGCCGCACAGCCTGGACTGGTGGGGAAAAGCCAGAGTTGATTTTCCTAGCCTTTTGCAAAGCGTTTGAATTGGTCAGCGGCGTGCCGTCAACTTCAGACTCAGAATTCTGGCAATATACGCTGGAAGGGGAAGCGGCTATCCGGAAATTCCTAGTTGAAAATAAAATACAAATTGTGAAACAGGAAGAATTCCAGCATGAAATTCTGGTTGATGGCCTTATGCATGGGCGGCGCATCAGGGCTTTGCAAGCTAATCATGGTATTTTATTGTGCGGTGAGCAATTTGGCGTCTGCGCCGAAGATGAGTTAGAACGCAAATATCAGAGGGCGCTACAGATTATTGAACGTCTGAGTGTGATGGGCTGCTCATCCCAGGATAATCTACCCTATTTCAAAGCAGCAGATGTGCGCGTTCTAGTCTAGCCAGATTATAGGCTCTGAGGAGATGATTATGCAGAAAGACATCATTATTGCCCCGTCAATCCTTGCGTCTGACTTCAGTCAGCTGGGCGCTGAAATCGCGGCTATTGATACAGCAGGCTGCGATCACATTCATCTTGATGTGATGGATGGTGTGTTCGTGCCAAATCTGACTTTTGGTCCGCCAATTATAAAGGCTGTCAGGTCTGCTAGTCGGAAATTTTTTGATGCCCATCTGATGGTCAGCAATCCTGATAGATTGCTGGCAGATTATGCAGCGGCAGGGTGTGACGGCATAACTGTGCATATGGAAGCCTGTGACCATCTGGATAGAACGCTTAGCCATATCCGTGAGCTTGGCTGCAAAGCTGGTGTTGCCCTAAATCCACATACACCTATTGACGGGCTGCGTCATGTCTTGGACAGGCTTGACCTTATTCTTGTGATGACAGTCAATCCGGGTTTTGGTGGTCAGAGTTTTATCGAGGCAATGTTGCCTAAAATTACGGCTGTCAAAGATCTGGTCGGCTCGCGTGATATTTCTATTCAGGTGGATGGTGGTATCACAGCAGATAATGCAGAGGCTGTTGCGAAAGCAGGGGCCAATAATCTTGTCGCAGGTTCTGCTATATTCAAAGGCGGCCTTAACGCCTATGCCAAAAATATTGCGGAAATCCGAGCAGCCGCATCGGTAGTATAAAATCCTGTAAATATTGCTATTACCGCAATCTAGCTACGGCGCAGTTGGTAATAGGTTCGGGACATGATGATAAGGACATATAATGGGTTTACTGATTGATGGCGTCTGGTCAGACAGCTGGTATGATACAAAAGCCTCAGGTGGAAAATTCGTGCGTGATACGGCGAAGTTCCGCAATTGGGTTACAGCTGATGGCAGTGCTGGACCGACAGGTGAGAGCGGTTTTGCCGCCGAATCTGGACGATATCATCTATATGTAAGTTATGCTTGCCCATGGGCGCATAGAACACTCATTTTCCGCGCGCTAAAAAGTCTTGAGTCCCATATTTCAGTATCCTCAGTCCACCCGCTTATGCTTGGTGATGGCTGGACATTTGAGACTGATTTTGACGGTGCAGATGGGGATGCATTATTTAATAGCCAGTTCATGCGTGATATCTATACGCGCAGCAATCCAAAGGCTACAGGGCGTGTTACGGTGCCTGTTCTTTGGGATAAGCAGAGAGACATGATTGTCTCGAATGAATCATCAGAGATTATCAGAATGTTCAATTCAGCCTTTGACGGTATCACAGGCAATACATTAGATTTCTGGCCTTCTGCACTTAGAGAGGCGATAGAGCCGGTAAATGAGATGGTATATCATCAGATTAATAATGGTGTGTATAAATCTGGCTTTGCTACAAAATCTGATGCTTATGAAGAGGCTGTTGCTGGCGTTTTTGATGGTCTTGATAAGGTTGAAGCGATTTTACGTGATAATCGTTACCTTATGGGAAGCCAACTTACAGAGGCAGATTGGCGCCTATTTACCACACTCATTAGATTTGACCCAGTATATGTTGGTCATTTTAAATGCAATATTCGCCGTATTGAAGATTACCCAAATATTTCAGCCTATATGCGTGAGCTCTACCAGATTGAGGGGATAGCAGATACTGTGCGTATGGATCATATCAAAACCCATTATTATGCTAGCCATACAATGATTAATCCAACACAGATTGTGCCTGTCGGGCCTGAGATGGATTTACTAAGTCCGCACGGCAGAGACCACCTTCAGGCAGCGTAACAGCTGAGGCCGTCCCAGTGCCTTTTGGATGCATAAATGTCTAGTTTACAGACCATAAGCATGGTGAGGCTGGGTCAATTCAGCTCATCTTGCCACTGAGATAAAAGTGCCTTTCATAGACACAAAGTCAGGTGATTAGAGGTGGTGACTGTGAATTCGCAAACTATTGCCCATCGTTGCTATGGGCGGGTAGCTACCGGTAACGCAAACTAGCTCTCTTTATCCTCTTTCGTCTGAGTAGTTTGTTCTTGTTGGCGCGGGTTCACACCTATATGTGATTCACCTCGTTGCTTTGCCAGCTTTATCTGTTTTTGTCTTTCAGCAAAACGCTGTCTCTGGGCGGCGGTAGTGCTTGTGATGCAATGTGGACAGCTTACGCCTGCTTGAAACGCATTTGACTTGATATCATCTTCTGATAGAGGCATGCGGCAGGCATGACACATATCATATTGGCCCTTATTCAAAGCATGATCAACAGCTACACGATTATCAAAAACGAAACATTCACCTTCCCAAAGGCTTTCATCCTCAGGTACTTCTTCAAAATATTTTAAGATACCACCCTTAAGGTGATAAACCTCATCAAATCCTATCTGCTGCATCAAAGCCGTTGATTTCTCGCATCTGATGCCGCCTGTGCAATACATAGCTAATTTTCTTGGGCGGCTTTCCTCGGGCATATCGGCAAGCGCCTGCGCCCAGTCTGGGAATTGCCGAAAGCTCTGTGTATGCGGATTTACAGCACCTTTAAACTGGCCAATAGCCACCTCATAGTCGTTACGTGTGTCGACTACCATTACCTCTGGATCTGAAATGAGATCGTTCCAGTCTTCCGGTGCTACATAAGTTCCTGTCATTTTAGCTGGCTGCACCTCTGGACGACCCATAGAGACGATTTCACGTTTTAGGCGGACTTTCATCCGGTGAAACGGGCAGCGCGTATCTGTTGCATATTTAACATCAATATCCTGGAATTCATCCGTGCTGCGTAGAAAACTAATAAACGCGCCAATAGATTCATATCTGCCAGCAACAGTACCATTCAGACCTTCTTCAGCAAGTAATATTGTGCCAGACATATCGAGTTTGGTGGTCAGCTCGCGCAAAGTTGTCTGCCATGCTGCGATATCGCTCAGCGTTTCAAACTTGTATAAAGCTGCAATCACAAAATCAGATGTTTGCGGCATGTCTGGATCAAAAATGACAGTCATTTTAGTCTATTTATTCCGGTCCTATTGAAATACGATATATACTTTCACTCGCATGGCGCCATCCTATAGCATTTTGCCAGCCATAGCTGCAAGTCAGTGCTGTAAACTGGCTAGATTAGCCACATATTTTTATAGGTGCAAACAGTAAGTCTCTGGTCATTACGTGCCAATTCAGATAGAAATTACCAGCAATCCTGTGTTTTTGAATAGGGCTGGTTCATAATTTTGTCTAAAGAAAAAGTCATTTTAGAGCTGCGTCATCTGCATAAGTCTTTTGATGGTCTTGATGTCTTGAAAGGCGTCAGTTTGACAGCCCATCAAGGCAAAGTAGTCTCCCTAATTGGCTCATCAGGCTCTGGTAAATCAACATTACTACGCTGTGCGAACTTGCTTGAGCTGGCTGAAAGCGGAGATATTTATTTTGATGGTGAGGCGGTGCGCTGGACAGATGAGGCGCCGCGTAGCCCTGCTGATAAGGCGCAGCTTATAGCCATGCGCACGCAGCTCTCTATGGTGTTTCAGCAGTTTAACTTATGGTCTCATATGAGTGTTTTGCAAAATGTCATCGAGGCCCCTGTGACTGTGCTTGGCAAGGATAAGCAGGAGATGATTGAAAGGGCCAATATCCTGTTAAATAAGGTTGGCATTGGCGATAAGGCAAATGCCTACCCTGCACAATTATCAGGGGGACAACAGCAACGAGCAGCCATCGCCCGGGCGCTGGCGATGGAGCCAAAAGCCTTATTATTCGACGAACCTACCTCTGCTTTAGATCCGGAAATGGAACAAGAGGTTGTAAAGGTTATCAAACAGCTAGCTGATGAAGGCAGGACAATGATTTTGGTGACGCATGATATGAAGCTAGCCTATGATGTGTCAGATGAAGTATTATTTTTAAATGATGGTGTCGTTGCTGAGCAGGGAAGCGCTGAAGCGATTTTCAAAAGGCCTCAAACAACGAGATTGCAGCAGTTTTTAAGCGCGACTGCTGCGTTTTAGGTAAAACGCGCTCATTTTGGGAGAGAGCAAATGAAAAAGCTACTAATCACTGCTGTTATGACAGCAGTTATGGCAGGCCCAGCACTAGCTGATACAATCCGTATGGGTACAGAAGGTGCGTATCCTCCATATAACTTTATCGATGATAATGGCGAAGTTGCTGGTTTTGAACGTGATCTTGGTGACGAGCTTTGCAAGCGTGCTGGCCTTGATTGTGTTTGGGTAACAAATGATTGGGACTCGATCATTCCAAATCTAGTCTCTGGCAACTATGATACAATTATCGCTGGTATGTCTATCACAGCTGAGCGTGATGAAGTGATTGATTTCACGCAAGATTACATTCCACCATCACCATCATTCTATGCAGCACTATCAGGGGCTTCAGTTGATATGAATGGCGGTGTGATCGCAGCACAAACAGGCACAATCCACGCTGACCATATCGCAGCAAGTGGTGCAACATTACTAGAATTTGCCACGCCAGACGAGACAATTGCAGCTGTACGTAATGGTGAAGCTGACGCTGTTCTTGCGGATGGTGAGTTTCTTGCACCTATCGTTGCCGAATCAAATGGCGAGATGGAAATTGCTGGCCAAATCGCACTTGGTGGCGGTGTTGGTATGGGAGTCCGTGAATCAGATGGAGCCCTAAAAGACAAGATGAACAAAGCCATTGCTTCTATGAAGTCAGACGGCAGCCTGAACAAGCTTATCATCCAGTATTTTGGTGATGATGCTGGGACATACTAAGGTCTAACAGCAATAGGCGATTACAAAATGTTGAAAGGGCGGCATATATCTATGCCGCCTTTTCCGTAACGGGGGTCGGCTAGGTCTATGTCACTGAAACCAAATCTGCTTTGTATTTCGTGTTCTCATTACGGTTCACAATTTTTTTTGTTCCTAAGAAACTGATAGTTAGACAATAATATTGTATGTTTGAATTTTGTGCCGAACCAAAATTATTAGATGGATTTCGTTGGCTTGCTTGTTATCTCACAACAGCAAAGCATGGCGCCTTTTACGCATCCTTTGGCACAGTGTTGTTATTACTAGCTATTGCCGCGCCATCTGCTTTGTTATTTGGATTTTTTGGCGCTCTGTCTAGCCGCTCACATATTTTACCCTTGCGCTGGTTTGGGCGCAGCTATATCGCGATGGTAAGAGGGGTGCCAGATATTGTATTTTTCCTATTTGTTCCCATTGCTCTGGATCAGTTGATCGAATTGATACGCCATAAAATACTATGCCCTGATGTCCTTGAGCCAATTTGGCAGGGAAATGACTTTATTGTGTGCGACATTGCAAAGCTACCGTTAGGGACAGACCCGCAATGGATACATGAAATCTATGGGTTTGGTCTTGCCGTGCTAGGGTTTGCTATCGTCTTTGGCGCTTTTGCAGGCAATGTGATTGCAGGTGCCATGCGCGCAGTGCCGAAAGCGCAAATTGAAACAGGATCAGCTTATGGCATGACGAACCGCCAGATTTTTTGGCGCATTTTATTGCCCCAGCTATGGGTCTATGCTTTACCAGGCCTTTCCAATCTTTGGATGATTCTTGTGAAAGCAACACCTTTGCTGTTTTTGCTTGGTGTAGAAGATATTGTGTATTGGGCGCGTGAGCTGGGAGGCTCAAAAACCTCTGCCTATACCTATGCGCATCCAGACTGGCGGGTATATTACTTCCTAGGCCTATTGGTATTTTATCTGCTGCTGACATTTCTATCTGAAAAAATCTTTGCGCGTCTTATGCAGCGCCTATCATATGGGCAGGCAACGATGGCCGGTAAGACTGCAAAGGTGCTGTCGTGAGTTGCTGGCAGACAATTTCGGATTATGGCCTAAGGTCTATTGGGATAGGGGAGCGCCTACTTCCAAAATCTGACATAACCTTATGTGAACAGATAGTTCTGATAGGGTCTGGTATGATCTGGAATGTCTATTTTGGGGTATTTGCCTTAGCTTTAGGGTTTGTCTTTGCAACCCTGTTAGCGCTTGGCAAAGCAAGCCATAATAAAGTAGCAAATTTGCCGGCAAGGGCATTTGTCTTTCTATTTCGGGGATCGCCGCTTTTAATCCAGTTCTTCTGTGCCTATGAACTATTTGTGTTGCTGCCGAAAGTCGGCATTGCATTGGATCTTGGCTTTGTTGAGCTTAATGCTGAAACAAGGTGGCTAACCCGTGCATGGCTAGGCGCTCTAATCGTGCTATTTTGCAATACATCTGCCTATGCAGCTGAAATATTCTATGGTGCCCTTCAGTCTGTCCCCGTGGGAGAGGTTGAGGCGGCAAATGCCTATGGGATGCGTGGCCGTAAAAGGTTTTTGCGTATTATCTGGCCGACGATGTTACGCCTGTCTTGGCCTGCTTATACTAATGAAGCTATCTTTATGTTTCACGCGACAAGTCTTGTCTATTTCAGCGGGTTCCCAGCATGGAGGCAATCTGGTGATGCCTTATATTACGCAAGCTATTTTGCTGATAAGACCTTTAATCCCTTCATTCCCTATCCAATTGTTGCTGCCTATTTCATTGCGCTGACATTTATCGTAATTTTGCTATTTGGCGTTGTGAATAGGTATCTCAATCGACATTTGCCGAAGGATAAACGGCAATCTATGAAGCTCAAAATCAATTTGATGCGCTAGGCCGCATATATGGTTTAGATATTCTATTGGCTTGGATTTATGAGGCGGGTTAGACGTGATACCATACTCAGCTTGCTTTTTTGCTTATGCTGCCCCTTTTATAATGGCTAAGTGCCTCGCTAGTTGCCAAGCTGATTAGTGCAGGTGGCAATTAGGTTTAACCAGCCATCTAGCCAATAGCTTATGAGAACGGTTTGGCCGGCTATTGAGCTGCTGGCCTGTTTCGCTAAAATTTTTAGCCGGCTAATTAGTTTGTGGCTTGTCTAGCTATTGCACGTAATAGGCTGCCTAGCTACTGGCTACGGTAGTAGGCGGGTTTAGCTTGCTTGTTAGTTGCTAGCTTGGGTGGTCATGCGCTTAAATAGTTGGTTAGCTAGCCGCTTGAGCTTGGGTTAGGTTTGCTTCTAGCGTTCTTATGAGTTTACGCGATTCTGGGCCTGTCATTGAAGAAAACCATTGAATGGCATTTCCATCTGGACCAATGAGGTATTTATAGAAATTCCAGCGCGGCCGAGATGCGCTGCCAAGTTCTGAGATAATCCAATTAAAGAAGGGATGTGCGTTATCCCCTTTGACGATTTGTTTTTCTGCCATGGGGAAATCCACGCTAAAATTCACCTCACAAAAGGATTTTATGTCTGCATTTGTGCCTGTCTCTTGTGCCCCGAAATCATTGCTTGGGACCGCAATCACCACAAGCCCTTTATCTCGATAAGTTTCCCATAAGGACTGTAATCCATCATATTGCCCGGTAAATCCACATGCCGACGCTGTGTTGACGATGAGGACTGTTTTACCAGCAAAGTCAGACAGGTTGATCTGTCCGCCATCGATAGCTGGGAATGAGAAATCATGAGCATTTTGAGATGTGGCATGGGTCATGTGTGTCCATCCTAAGCAGAGTAAAAACATATAGATATGAGCAAAGCTACGCATCACATACAAACCTACAAAATCATTTGTACGCACGGGCTAATAATTGGATTGAGGCTATGTCAACAGAGAGTCATTTATGAGGTTGGACAGCGCTGGGATGTATCAATATTAATTTCAATTGCTGTGTTTCCAGTTGTCGGATCATCATCAATCATGAAACTACGGAAAATAACATCATCATTATCAGCATTAAGCGCTCTGATGTTCCAGTTATTCACACTATCCCAGAATTCGAGTTCCACACGCGGATTTGACATGCCATCCATATCCGGGTCTTGATCATAGGAGGCAAGCTCAGGCGGGTTTGAGGCATCTCCGCTGGTGCCATCTGGCAGGGTAAGTGGTAAGACAGCACCATCCGGATAATCATCCCATGCGGAAAAAGATACGAATTCGCCTGCCGTACCATTATCACCAATACTGCCTACAAAATCAGCTTCATCATCAGCATAGACGAAAATGTCTGATGAATTATCTAACGTCCGGCCATCATCAATATTGGACATACGCAAGCCTAAATGACAATATCTTGTTCCATCTGGTAATGATGGTCGCCCATCAAATCCCAGAGCCTCAGCATCGCCATGTTTTAGCCCGTAACTATTCGCTCTCGCATGCGCAAGTTTTGCTGCGTTCGTTGCACTGTCACCAGGTGCATCAGCAGGGGCAACTTTGCAATTATTGCCAGGATCCGTATCATCGAACAGCACCCATAAGCTGTAGCGATTTTCATCATAGCGGTCTGTCTCTTCATATAACATAATCGAGACAGCTTCATCAGCGCCATAATTGTCGAGCTGTTTGCCAGTATAGTGAGAATAATCGCCCGAACAGCTT